>JAJFLL010000077.1 GCA_021772695.1 Deltaproteobacteria bacterium | reverse complement strand
TCACTAGTGAGTTTGGCAATTTCATGGTCTGTCATGTTAAACGGCTCTCCGTAACCTTCCTCAAATATCAATTGGCGACGTAGCTGTTCCGGAATACGTTGCAGATGGTCTGGGTGAATGGGTGCTCTACGTTCATTTTCTTTTTTTGATGTTCCAATGACGCCGATTTTTAACATGAAGTTCCTGTGTTTAGTGAAAAGTAAAATCCCTTTTAGCATGGAGAATAGCGTAAGGCTATTTGATTACACCTGCTTGAATCGGGTCTAGTTCCCCAAGAGTTTAGCGACCTAAACTCCTCCGTCACCACCCTATCTTTTTCACCTCACTGCGCCACTTCCACACCATGTAGATACACGGGTAGATCAACAGTTCCATTAAAAATGAGGTCAATATCCCGCCCACCATGGGAGCGGCGATGCGTTTGGTCATATCGGCACCGGTTTCTCCGGCGGCAGCCCACATGATAGGCAAGAGTCCAAAAAAGGTCGTCAACACGGTCATCATTTTAGGCCGCACCCGTTTGACAGCACCCTCCATAACCGCCGCATGCAAATCTTGAAAGCTCACCATTTTTCCCTCTCGCTTGCGAGAGTCATAGGCCAAATCCAGATACAACAACATGACCACGCCGGTTTCTGCATCCACACCAGCCAAAGCGATCAAGCCAACCCAAACGGCAATACTCATATTATAATCCAAGAGGTAGAGCAGCCAGAATGCACCGATTAGGGAAAAGGGAACCGCAAGTAGGACAATCCCCGTCTTGATCCAGGACCGAGTATTAAAATAGAGCAGAATAACGATAATGAATAAGGTGATGGGAATAACCAAGGTTAGTCGTTCCTTCGCCCTGGCCAAAAATTCATGTTGTCCACTGATGGTAAAAGTATAGCCGGGAGGAAAAGAAATTTGCTTGGCTAAAAGGTCTTCCAATTTTTTGACATACGATCCCACATCCTGATCGGTATCCAGATCGACGAAAACCCATGCTGACAAAAGACCGTTTTCGTCCTTGATCATACTGGGTCCCTTTGTCATTTTAAACTCCGCAATTTCCCCTAAGGGAATTTGTCGATTGCCCGAAACGGTAACCAAAGAACCTTTGAGCGCCTCCAAGTCGCTACGAAAGGCGCGTTGGTAGCGCATGTTGACGGGGTACCGCTCCCGTCCTTCCACCGTGGTGGTGAGTTCTTGGCTTCCGATGACGCCTTCAATGACCTGATTGGCATCTTCCACGGTCATGCCATAGAGGGCCAAATTGTCACGATTGATTTGCACATCGAGGTAATACCCCCCGACGCTACGCTCCGCGATGACAGAACGGGTACCTGGAAGGTTTTGCACCCTGGACTCTACCTCAATGGCAAGTTCCTCAATTTTCTTTAAATCATCGCCGAATATTTTGACGCCCACAGGAGTGCGAATTCCCGTGGACAGCATGTCGATACGAGTGCGTATGGGAAATAACCAAGCGTTTGGTGTGCCAGGAAGTTTCACACTTCGGTCCAAGGCCGAGATAAATTCATTCCAATCTCTCGCATGCCATTCCGGCCAAAAAATACGCAGGACCGATTTCAATGGGTCGGGAGCCCAATGGGAATACCAACGTTGGTGGTAGGTTTCAGGCCAATCCTTTAGCGGCTTCAGCTGAATCACTGTCTCGACCATAGAAAGCGGAGCTGGATCGGTGGCGGTTTGGGCACGCCCGACCTTGCCAAACACCGTTATTACCTCTGGGAAGGTTTTAATAATTTTTCCCTGTTGTTGTAACCACTCCCTTGCCTTTTCAATGGAAATACCCGGCAGGGTTGTCGGCATATAAAGGATATCCCCCTCATTTAACGGGGGCAAAAACTCCTCTCCTAACTGCAAGTAAATCGGCACCGTAGACAACACTAATAAGATCGACACCAATATGGCCTTTTTTCGGTGGCGTAGAAAAAATTCCAGAATCGGGTGATATACCTTGAATAGCAAGCGACTGAGCGGGTGTTTATCTTCGGAATGAATCCCTCCTGCATAAAAAAAGTTAACCACCCGACTGATCTGCGGTTGAGAAATTTTTAGTTTTTTAGGAACTTTTAATAACCAAAGTACCAGGGGGGGAACCAGGGTAATCGAAAGCAAGGCAGCGAAAAACATCGAGGCATTTTTCGTGAATGCCAGGGGAATAAACAATCTTCCCTCTTGTCCTTGGAGCGCGAAAATAGGGAAAAACGAAACCGCGATGACCAATAGAGAGAAAAATATGGGGCGCCCCACCTCTTGGCAAGCTTGGATCAATACCTCGCGTAGGTCGGTCTGCCTGCCCTCCTGCTGCCACCTCTCCAAGGCCTTGTGGGCGTTTTCTATGATAATAATCGCCGCATCCACCATGGCTCCCACGGCGATAGCAATACCTCCCAATGACATGATGTTGGCGTTGATGCCGAAGTGAAACATGGGAATAAAAGAAAACAAAACCGCCAGGGGCAGTGTCATGATGGGAACCAGCGATGAACGGAAATGCCATAGGAAGAGCAAGATCACCAAGGCCACCACCAACATCTCTTCGCTGAGCTTAAAAGTCAGGGTCCTTATGGAAGATTCGATCACTTTAGAGCGATCGTAGGTGATGACGACTTCCACGCCTTCAGGTAAGGAAGGGCGAATTTTATCGAGGGTATCCTTGACCCGCCCGATGACCGAGTTGGCGTTTTCACCGAATCGCATCACAACGATGGCCGATACCGCCTCACCCATACCATTTAAATCTACGGCCCCGCGACGGATCTCCGGAACCATTGCGACGGTAGCGACATCCTTGACCCTTACCGGTGCGCCCGCCACACTAGTCTTTAGAGTGATATTTTCAATATCTTCAATGGAGCGTATGTAACCGAGTCCGCGAACGAAATATTCACGCTCGCTTAGTTCTAATATTCTACCCCCCACGTCTCGGTTCGACGCTCGTACCTTTTCGGCGATATCATTTAGCATCAGACCGTACTGCGCCAAGGCATTGGGGTTGATCTGAATTTGATATTGCTTTTGAAACCCGCCAACGGACGCCACTTCCGCAACTCCCGGAACCGCTTCGAGTAAATAGCGCAACTTCCAATCCTGAAAGGACCTTAAATCTTGAATGGAATTTTTTCCTGTCGTATCTAACAAGGAATACGACAACACCCAACCTACGCCGGTAGCATCGGGCCCCAATACCGGATTGACGCCTTCAGGAAGTCGATCGCGTATTTGATTGAGATATTCCAAGGTCCTGGAACGTGCCCAATAAATATCGGTCCCCTCTTCGAAGATGACATAGACGAAGCTATCCCCAAACATGGAATATCCCCGAGCCACCGTCGCCTTTGGTGCGGCCACCATGGCTGAGACAATGGGATAAGTAATTTGATCTTCAATCAAATCGGGAGATCGACCCTTCCATTGGGTATGAATGATCACCTGGGGATCGGAAAGATCGGGAATCGCGTCTAGGGGAATGTTTTTGAGGGCATAGAGCCCCCATAACACGCCGAAAGCGGTAAAAATTACCACCAAAAATGGATTCCTTGCACAATAGGCGATGATTTTTTCGATCATAAATCTTACTTTATCTTAATGTTGGTGGCCCCCGGAGGTCCCCATCCGCATTTGAGTTTCGGAATCAATTAGAAAATGGCCATTCACGACGACTTGTTCACCCACTTGTAAACCTTGATCCACCTCGTAGTAGTCAGAGGCTTGGACTCCCAATTGGATTTTTTTTCCGATAAATTTTCCGGGCGAGGTTTCCACATAGACCATATTGTGGTCCCCATTAAATAAGATGGCGGACTTTGGCACCGCCAACCGTTTTCCGAGATCCAGGGTGATTTTGAATTGCACAAAGGAGTTGGAAGGAAGATCTAAGAAGGAATCACTTTGCACCAGGACCCGCATGGTACGGCTTTCCATATTGAGCAAGGTTCCCAAGGCCACAATTTTTCCACGCCCCAATGAACGATTTTGCAGGTCGTAAATTTCCAAAACTTGCCCCACATGAATTTCATTGAGGTCACTTTGGTTAATGAACGCCTCAAGTAAGGAGGGTTGGCCTGGCATCGGGAGGTGTAAACCCATATCGGCTCGCCTGCGTTTTCGAATTTCTGCTATCCATTCCTTTGACAAACCTAGGAATCGCAATTTTTCTTCCGAACTTTTTATCAAGGAACCATCTCCAAGCCGTAGGGCAATTAAATATTCCTTTTGGGCAACCCATAATTTGGGATCATGGGCCACTTTACCTTGAATCAAAATTTCCTTAGAAAGATTGCGTATCTGCACTTCCGCGGTTTGCACTCCAATGCGTTGTAATCTGACCGGGTCGATCCCCAAGCTTGTAGCGGAAGGCGCGGAAGCTTCACCATGGGACTCCGCATGGGCGTGCCCTTGGCTATCAGACTCCATATCCGACTTTTTTACTGGGATAAGATTCATACTACAAATAGGACATTGCCCAGGGGAGTCCTGTTTTATTTGGGAATGCATCGGGCAGGTATAATAAGCCACCGAATCCCGGTCGTTTTTATTTTGGCATGCAGGCAGAATTACTAGCACCCCTACCATTAGTAGGGCACAAGCTACCTTTTCGATTTTCTTAAAGGTTTTCATCTTTTACACCTTCTAATTGATTCATCACTCCGATTGGAATTCCCGTGGCTACTTCCAACTCAGCTATTTTTTTTTCGTAGTCATACCGATATTGCACCTGCTGAACCTTATGATTTAACAAACTGATCTCACCAGTCAGCACATTGAGAAAATCCGTTTCATCGGCTCCATAATTCACCTTTGAAGAATCCACTGCCGCATAGGATTGGGGAATGGTCTGAGACCGCAACAGGCGCAATTGAGCATCAAGCTGCTTGATTTCATGAAAGAGTTTTTCCACCTGATATAGAACCTCCTGGGTGGTGGCTATTTTCATGTACTCCTCCATTTTTTTCCGGTGGACAGCTTCTTGGATGGCTCGATTTTGTTTTTTGCCCGCGTATACCGGTAGATTGATGGAAAATCCCAAAGTCACCATGTCTCGATTATCGTGGGGATTGGCATGACCATCGGTGCGGATCATGTAGCCGGCCCCAAAATCGAAATCCGGCAACAGGCCTTTCTTGGCCAATTGTGTCTGAAACTGGGCTTCTTCGATTTGTAATTCGGATTTCTTCAACCAGGGCCGTTCTCTTTGCGCCATCGCCCTGAGCTTCTCTAAGGAAACCTTCATCGGAGTCTGCGTGCTACGAACTGATTTGATTTTTAAGGGCTCTCCCTGAGGGCGATACAGCAGGGTGTTGAGTCGGGCAGCCAAGATATTTTTTTTCTCTTTTAATTGAATCAAGGTGTCTTGAATTGCAGAAATCTCGACCTTATTTTTTAGGATATCTTGCTGGGGAGTTTCATTCGATGAATAACGGGCTTCCAATATCTGGGTGAGTCCGCGCAATCTCGATAAGGAGCCTTGGTAAATTTGAGCGGCCTCCGAAACAAATTGGTATTCGTAATAAGCACTTTTAAATTTGGCCACCAACTGATTGAGTTTCTCCAAGTATTCGGCCTTTTCCTGGTCGGCCTTACTGTTGGCGATTTTCTTTTTTAAACCAAGCTTGCCGGGCCACGGCACCATTTGCCGAAATCCCAACTCGAAGCCGCTCATGAAATCGGCATTAGGATCAAAATCCCTGACTTGAAAATTTCTTAGGGCAAATGCAAACCGAGGATCGTCTAAGGCACCCGCTTGAGGAACCTTTTGCTCCATGGATTTAATTTTCTCAGTGAGTCCCTGAAGTTCAGGATTATAGCGCAGCAATTCGCCGATCAAGGCTTCTAGGGTCTTGGGCTCATAACTTCTACCGACCAAATCTTCCGTACCTACCGGCACAGTGGAAGACTCCTTTTTGAGGTCCACGGTCAAGGTCTCGGTAAGATCGCTTGGTTGGCCATAGACGTCTTGCCAACATAATATTTGGAACAATAGCGATGCTGCGATGAAGATTCGATACTTCATGCCATTTCTCCGCTCATTTTAATGGATGGCCTGGGGCCAAATGGAACGAACTGGGATTAGACTTGGTGTTTGAGGAAGGGGGTCACAAAAGAAAGGACTGATTACGCAAATAAACCGGCGCAGGACCCGGTGGAAAGGCCTTCACCGTTCTAGGTGAAGCTTGCAATGCCAAGACCACGGGAACATTTGCATGGGAATTCAAAAGCGTAGCGACAAATATAGTCGAATGGTGGGAGCCCGTCTCTAGGGAGAAAGTAGGCGATTCCATTTCCGAAAAACACACACAGCAGTCATTGGCCAGCCCAGGAGCTTCATCAGAGGTTTCGACTTTGCTTTCAGGACAACAAGCATGGGAATTGGATTGAGCATTGGAATCGCCATCACAAGCGCAAACCAAAGCTGGCGTGACTCCGAGGACCCATATCAAGAGAAAGGAAAGAAAAATAATGGAACTTCGCTGCCGCATGAAAAATGTATCCTTGAACAGCCAGGATAGCTCGGAGCTTTACCCTTGTCATGCGTAAAACTCTTAGGCGACAAAAATCCAAGGGGTTCTTTTCATGTAAGTAATTGTTTTTTTTAAGGGTTATTAGAAAATTTCCCCGAACCATTCCTTCATACGCCCCTTGACCTTGCGGTAGAGGTTTTCTTCGCGCACCTTAAAACGGTGACCACTGGAGGCCTTGGAGCCGGCAATGACCAGGCCCACGCCCGTGGCGTACATGGGAGATTTGACCACGTCGACCAATCCACCGATGGCCCGAGGAATGCCGCGACGCACGGGCATATTGAAGACCTGCTCGGCCAACTCAGGCATACC
>JAJFLL010000076.1 GCA_021772695.1 Deltaproteobacteria bacterium | reverse complement strand
ACCCTACGAGGTAGCCGGTATCAAATCTCACCATGAACCTCGTTCCATCATTATCTTTCCTGGTGGTACGCGGAATCCGGTGCGCTATGGAGAAAACGGAGAAAGGTTTGAAGGACCCCTTTATGGTAACCGACCGGGTGTAGGGTTGAGTTTCGCTGGAGCAAATCAGAGCGAGGTAAGGGTTCCGGTACTTCCATTGGGATTGGTCAATGGTGGCGTGATCTATCCCAAACAAGCCATGGACGGCATGATCACCGGAGGAGCCGCTCTAGGACGCACCTACCATATTCGCTTTGGGGACCCCATCTGGTACGACACCTTGGTACCGGGTAAACCCAAACCTCGAGAAACCGAAGTTCGCACAAATATAGTAGAAAATCTTGATCGCCAATTTTCAGAATTAACAGGGCGAGAGGTCGGACCACCCGCCTCCAGCAAGGCCAAGAAAAAATAACTACAATTTTGATCTGAGCTGTCCCACTAGATAGAGGGAGCCAGCAACCACCACCAAGCCTTCCGGAGGAGTAACTTCTTTGGCCCAGGCAAAGGCTTGCATGGGATCCGAAAAAATTTCTACCTGGTCCCAATCTATAAAGGATGGTGCCAACCTCTCCCAAGCCTCCACCTTCATGCTGCGCGGGGACGGTACTTCGGTAAGTGCCAGACACTTCGACAGACCTTGGAAGCAGTGCACCGCCTCCAGACCGGATTTACCCGCTAAAATTCCCAACACAAAAGTTATGGGCCGTTCTGAAAAGTCCTCTCGCAGGACACGCGCCAGGGCCCGCCAGCCCGCCGCATTGTGCGAGCCATCGAAAATCATCTCTGGGTTGCCAGAAACCAATTCGATGCGGCCGGGAAATTGGACCGTCTTTAAACCCTGGCGCAAATCCTGATTACTGACCTTAAACCCCGCCTCCTTCAATGCGACCAATATCTCGATAGCCACTGCCGCATTACCCAATTGGTGGCGCCCTAAGAGACCCAATTGCAAATCCGAGAATGGCCCGTAGGAAAAAGCTTCAGAAGTCCCTTGAGGAAATTTTGGAGTCACGGGGTGCGCTCCAGCCATCCGGGCGGCCTTCATCAAAAAAGTCCGCACCGGTTGATCCATATGGCCCAGAATCAATGGCCGTCCCGGCCGCATCACCGCACTTTTTTCTCGGGCGATATCGAAAAGGGAATTCCCCAATACCTCGGTATGGTCCAAATCAATACTGGTGATGGCGCTTACCATAGGATCGCTCACATTGGTGGCATCTAATCTAGCCCCCAAGCCCACTTCCAAAATGGCAAGCGACACCTTGGCCCGGCGAAAGGCCTCAAAGGCCAAGACAGTGGTCTTCTCGAACCAAGTTAAAGATTCGCCTGAAGGGGTGATCATACTACCGTTCGCGGTGAGTACCCCAGCGTTCACGAATCCCTGCAAGATACTTTCACAAAGCGCTGCCTCCACGTTTTGCCCCGCAACCCGAATCCGCTCTTCAAAATGTTCCAAATGGGGCGAGGTATACAAGCCTACATTGTGGCCGCCTTGTAGAAGAACCGATTCCACCATGCGTGCCACCGATCCCTTGCCATTGGTTCCGCCGATCAAGACGGCAGGGAAACTCCGTTCAGGATGTCCCAAGAGCTGCAGGACAGCACCGATGCGGTCCAAGCCCAGTCGTTTATGGGTGTATTCCTTTTCACCGTTTTGCAAAAAAATTGGCAGGAGTTTCACAAGGCCGACCTCTAAAGATCCTGAGAACAGTCAGCAAGAGAAAAACAAAGATCCATGGTAACGAAGCGTTACCTCACGCCCGATCCTCACCAGACTTGCAGGGGACGTCATAGTAAATCCCTAATATTTAAAGATAATTTTTAATAATTCTGATTGGTCCGGACTTTGCAAACTTCAAAGTAGCTCTTCAGTCTCCAACCTCTTGCTTAAGGAGTTTCCCCATGGTGTTAAGATGGAAAATATTATTAATCGCCTTTAGTTTATTCTTACCCCCCCTTTCAGCCCATGCCCTGCTCCAATTGGGTGATGCACGATTAAATAAAATCTTAAAACTCGAACCTGGTGTTTGTGCCATGGAAGTGGGCGTCCTCAATAATCTGGGAGTTTTAGACCTTCAGGATCGAGTGACCGTTGCGGACCACTTACTGGCACGCCTAGGATCCTTGCTGGATATCCTCGATCTAGATCTCCTGCAGGGAGATACGATTCTCATCGCCAGTGATAGCTTCGAGAACCTTACGGGTATTCCCGTAGACATCAGCCTTGACGATACGGAATGCGACCATTTGGCAGCCAACCTCCCAATTCGCCTGTTGAACCTATTTAATGCAGAAATTGATGTGGTGATATTAGATCCGGATTTCACCGAAAATCATGCCATGGTGCGAACGGGACCAGGAAACGATGATTGGGTCTTGGTTTCTCTAGAAGAAGATTCCATAGAAGTCAGCAATGTCACTGGCGATAGTTCGGAAGTAGCAGCTGAAGGTTCAGGTGAAACTTCATCTACTACCCAAGCAGGCGGTGGCACTACACCAAATATCCCAGGCACCTTTCCCAACGATACCTTTGCGGGAGGCTGCTCACTGACGAAAGGTCTCTCAGCACAAAATTTAAATATTGGGATCTTTCTAATAGGCCTTCTGGCATTGATTGGCGGCGTACGAATCTACCGAGCCATTTAGAGTTCGAAATTTACTAACCACACCTGGCCTCCTTGGCACTAAATCTCTCTCTCGCCAAGGGGGCCTTTTTAATTTTATCTTTTTTTGATGGCAAATACGGCTACGTCGTCAGGAGAACGCAACAATTGGTGGTGAGGCTTCAGCAATTCAAAAATTTTATCGGTCATCTTTTTTGGGTGAAGACGGCGGTTTTTTTCTACGAGAGTTAAAACATTATCACGATCGAGGCCGGTTTCCCGCATCCGGGGATCAAATAAGCCATCGGTGTAAAAAAGCACCCAATCACCGGCCTTCAAGGTTATCTTCAAATTTTGAGGCCGGCTTTCGTCTTCCAGACCTAGGGGCAGATGGTGAGAAAGCAAAGACTCCCAACACTTTCTGTTTTCTCGATAGACCAGTACTGGTGGATGCCCTGCCCCCGACAAGGTCAAGCGACCCTTTGCATCTAACTGCCAAACCCAGCAGGAAATAAACTGCCCCAAACGAATCAACTCTTCGTGCATGGCCCAACGCAATACCCGAAGCAATTGGCCAGGGGTATTCGGATCAAAGGATAAGGATCTTACGATAGAGCGAAACGAGGCCATGGTCAGGGCAGAACCCACGTTATGCCCAGAGACATCGGCGATCACACCACGTAACTGAGAATCCACTTTAATAACATCGAAGTAATCACCTCCACCACGCGGGGACATCTGACATTGGGCTCCGATTTGGATCCCTGAAAGGTGTGGGAATTCGTGCGGCAACATTCGATCCTGGATCTCTGACACTATTTCAAGTTCGCGATTGATAGCCTCGCTTCGTTTTACTTGATCAATAAGACTGCGAATTCGAAATAGACTAGCCGCTTGGGTAGCCATCAAATTAAGTAATTTTAGATCTTGGGAAGTAAAGGCCGTGCCATCGCGACGGTCGGTAAGATTCAATACCCCTAAGGTTTCTTCCCCAATCAATAAAGGAGAAGCAATGACCGGAACCGAAACAAAACTACTTGAGGCATAACCCTTATTTCGAGGTTGCAACACCTTTACTTGCGAATGATTTAAATTGTTGACCAATAATGGTCGAGAGGTCTGGAACACGTAGCCCGCGATTCCTTCACCAGATTTTATGGCGATCCTTTGGCTGATTTTTGCCGGAATTCCCCTGGAGGTGGCTACTCGAAGCACCCTAGATTCTGGGTCATAAATTAAGAAGGATGCCCTTTCTGCATTAAAAAGCCCCATGATAAAATCCACAAATTGGTCGTAAAGCTTCTCTAATGGCTTTAACGCTTGAACCGAATCTTGTAATTCGTGAAATAATTCCATGGCAGCGTCGATATTCTTGGTTCGAATTAGATTTTTCTTCAGAATAAGGCGGTTAGGACTGCCACGGCGATATTTCACCTCATCGACAAGGTTCTTAATGATCCATAAGCCTCGCCCATGGGTTTCTGATTCTGAAGGGTGGCCTCGCAAAGCCCGCTCTAGCGTGTACCCTTTTCCCCAATCACAAATTTCCACCTGAATTTGTTTGGAACTGGCAATTAATTCTAATTTTGCGGGATGTTTTGTATTGCATTTGCCGTGTTGGAAGGCGTTACCCACACCTTCAACAATGGCAAGCTTCAAATCTTGTAATAAGGATTGGGGTAGATTGGTAAATCCCGCGACCTTACGAATCCCCTTCAGCCAACGGTCGATTCGTGGACCTAGATTTTTCAGGCTTGGCAAAGCTAATTTCATTTGATGCTTTGCCGGGGTAGCCTTACTTTTTTTTGATTTCTTCGATGGCTTGTTCGACACTTTTATAAATTTCGAATACTCGGTATAAGCGAGTGATTTCAAATATAGATTTTACTTCATCCTGCAGGCCGGTCAAACGAAGGATCCCCTCCTTTTCGTTCAATTGCCGCATTAATGATATGAGGATACCTAATCCGGTGGAGTCTATAAAGCTAACTTTTGTTAAATCGAGCACGACCCATCGCATCCCCTCATCTTGAATAAACCCAAAGGACTTTTTTATCTGGGAGCTATGCTCAGCATCCATAACCCCTTCTATTTCCAAAACTTGCACATCACCGATCTGTTTTCTGTTCAATTTCATGATTCCATCTCGTTAAAGGTATTCGGTTTCTTTTTTGTCTTTAAGCCATTCCACTATTTTTTTTACGTCTTGAGCCTTCTCCTTTGGTAATATCAGAATGGCGCCGTCACCTTCTATTACGATCATATCTTTGACACCGACCAATGCCACCGGCTTTGTAGAAGAGATGACTAAATTTCCGTTTGAATCTATGGCCCAAACCTTACCTTCCACATGGTTGTCTTGGGAATCACTCGGTAAAACCTTTGAGAAGGCACCTAAATTTCCGATATCGTCCCAGCCAAATCTAGCGGGTACGACCAAAACGTTCTCGGCATGTTCCATAACCGCGTAGTCTACCGAAATATTTTCAACCTTTTGAAAAACCTTCTTTAAACTTTCATGATACGATTTTTGCCCCAAGGTTTTTTGCAAATTAGAAAATAGAGCCGCCATGGCACCCTGCAATTTAGATAATTCTTGTAGAAAAACCGCCGCTTCCCACACGAACATGCCGCTATTCCAGTAAAAGTTTCCTTGAATTAAAAATTGGCGAGCCATCTGCAATTCAGGTTTCTCATGAAAGGCTTTGACTTGATAATATGGGGTTCCCTGGTAGGAGTGTTCCTGGTTTCGCTCAATATAACCAAACCCGGTTGACGGATGATCGGGCTGAATACCCAAGGTAATCAGCGCATGATTTGCCTTGGCAATATGAGAGGCAAGTAGCAAATCTTCAGAAAACCTTTTGGAGTCTTTGGCGTAAATTAAATGATCGGCGGGCAAGACCATCATGATAGATTTTGGATCGCGGGAAATAATGTGAGTAGCTGCTAAGGCGATAGCAGGGGCCGTGTTTTTGGCCTCAGGCTCTACCAGAATTTGATCTTCCTTAATGTCGGGCAGTTCTTGTTTAACTTGAACAGCATGTCCTCCACCGCAAACCACCCAAATATTTTCTAAGGATACCAACCCTTCCAGACGTGAAACGGTTTGCTTCAATAGAGATTCATTGGCTCCGACCGATAAAAACTGTTTGGGTTTACTTTTTGTCGAAAGGGGCCAAAGACGAGTTCCGCTACCCCCAGCTAAAATTACTGCGTGAAGGTTTGCATTTATCATGCCCCCTCCTTACTTATCCCAAATTTACGAATCTTACGATAAAGGGTGGCTTGACCTACTTTTAATCGTTTCGCCGCCTCTAATACATTACCGTCACAAGTTTTGAGGGCTTTCTCAATGGCAAATTTTTCAACTTCTTCCAGTGCCAAAACTTCTCCTTTTCCATTTCCCGCAATTTTGGTTTTGACCGAAGAAAAAGATACCAATTTTTTTACGCTCTGAAAATGAGGTGGCAAATGTTTCACTTTGACCTGACTGTCATTCGATAAAACCACAACCCGCTCAATGGTATTCTCGAGTTCCCGCACATTCCCAGGCCAATCATAATTGATCATAAGTTCCATAGCCTGTGGGTGAAAATCCATAAATATCTTATCGTTTTTTAAGCTATAACTGTTTAGAAAGTGTTTTGCGAGTATGGGGATATCCTCGCGCCGTTCTCGAAGCGGAGGGAGAATAATCGGCACCACATTGAGACGATAATATAAATCTTCACGAAACCGACCTTCTTTGACTTCCAGTGCCAGATCTCGGTTGGTAGCCGTTACGATCCTCACATCGACCATAACCTTTTCGCTACCCCCTACCCTCTGAAAGCTTCTTTCTTGTAAGACCCGTAGAATTTTAACTTGAAGTGATGGGTCCATTTCTCCAATTTCATCAAGGAAGATTGTCCCCCCATTGGCTCGCTCAAAACTTCCGATATATCTGCGATCCGCTCCGGTATATGCACCACGCTCATGCCCGAATAATTCGTTTTCTAGTAATTCTCGAGGGATCGCACCACAATTTAGATCAATGAATTTATTTTTCGGTCTTCCACTAAGGGAATGTAACGCCTTGGCGATGAGCTCTTTCCCTGTACCTGATTCACCCATCACCAAAATGGTTACGTTGGTTTTAGCTACCTTGACAATGGTTTTGAAGTTATCTTGCATTTGGGGACTCTGTCCCACGATTCCAAAGAAATCCCCTTCGGTCCTTGGGGATTCTTCCATACGATAAATTCTTCGGGTAAGTTGATAGACTTGGCTGGAACGACGCAATTTTCTTTCTAGGTCGTCAATATCGACTGGCAACATTAGAAAATCACTAGCTCCCGCTTTCATCAATTGAACCGCAGTGGCAACTTCCGAGCCGGGCGCCAAGGCGTAAATGGGCAGATGTTCCTCAATAGAATGTAATTCTTGTATCACAGAAATATGTTCAATGGATGGAGAGACGGCAAAATTAAACAAAACCACATCAGGTGGAGCCTTGGAAACTTCAGACATCATCTCATCAATGCTTAAAACCTGAAGACTAATACCTCGTTGAATCAATTCATTGAATATCTCAGTGCTAAATTGATTCTTTTCATCAAAAGCGAGTACGCGAATGGATTTCAATCTTACTCCCTTCGGAATTCATGAATATCAATATCATATTTACGAATGATTTTTTTAAAATTACTACGATCCATTCCTGCACGATTGCTGGCAAGTGTTACATTTCCGCCTGATTGCTTTAACAATTGTTGCAGGTAGGTTTTGTTGAAAGATTCCAGGGCGATATTTTTCGCTTCTTTATAACTATAGCTTGCTAAGTCGAATTCAAGGGAAACACTCGATGGTCTGCGGTTATTCAAAAATACTTCGGGAAGATCTTTAGATTGAATACTTTCACCCTTAACTAAAACAACACAACGTTCCATTACATTCTCTAATTCACGAACATTTCCGACCCAAGAATAATTTTGAATATACTGCATGGCCTCGACAGAGATTTCTTTAATATTCTTTTTTAATTTTTCATTGAATTTGTTTAAAAAATGATAAGCCAAAATCGGAATATCTTCTTTTCTTTCCCGAAGTGGCGGTAAATGGATCCCGATGACATGCAATCGATAGTATAGATCTTCGCGAAATCTACCCTCATGGATCAATTTTTTCAAATCTTGGTGCGTCGCTGAAATAACCCGAACATTGGTATGCTTGATATCTCCCGATCCCACCTTTTTGAATTCACCGTTTTGGAGTACCCGCAATAGTTTTACTTGGAAGGCCGGAGTCACTTCTCCAATTTCATCTAAAAAAATGGTGCCATTATTTGCTTCTTCAAATAGCCCCACCTTATCATATAATGCGCCCGTAAAACTTCCTCGTACATGGCCGAACAATTCACTTTCGAGTAAGCCTTCAGGTATAGCTGCGCAATTTATGACCTTAAACGGCTTATTCACTCTAGTTGAAGTCGTGTGTATGGCTTTGGCTACCATTTCTTTTCCGGTACCCGATTCTCCCTGTATTAAAATCGTCGCCGAACTGTTTTTAATCGATTCGATAAGTTGGTAGACTTCCTGCATGATGGCGGAGCGCCCCACCAGGTCTTGGTAATGATTTAATACTTTTTGAGGCTTTTGTAATTCACTGATCTTGCGAACCAAGCGATGTTTTTCTAAGGCATTATGGATATTGCGCATCACCCTATCGAGGTCTTCGAAGGGCTTCGTCATGAAATCAAATGCGCCCATTTTCAGGGCTTTCACAGCCTGTTCGACACTGCCCGAACCTGTCATGACGATAACTTCAGCTAAATTTTGGGTTGATTTTAAAAATTCCAGAATTTGAAATCCGGAATGACTAGGTAGATTAATGTCTAACAACAAGACTTCAACTTCGTTCTTACCTAAAAAGTCGAGGGCCTCAAAACCATTTTTAACCGATGCATAAGATATTTTCTCTTTGCGGGCCAATCGCTCGAACAGCTTTATGACCGACTCTTCATCATCTACGATTAACAGTGAAGTTTTACCCATGTTGAAATAATATTAATTTAAAATGGTTTTTTCTAATTGCCGTTTTTTGATTTTTTCGACCAATGTCGTTCGATTCAGTTTAAGCAAGGATGCTGCTTTATTTTTATTCCAATCAGTTTTTTCCAGCGCCTTTAAAATAAGTTCGTTTTCAAAATCGCTGACAACAGTTTTGAAGGAAATCCCCTCTTCTGGTATTTGCACCGTAGTGGTAATCTTCCCTCCCCCGGTACCCAATCCAACAGGCAGAGAATTTGCTTCGATTTTTTGGCCAGCATGTAGAATGACCAATCTTTCGACCAAGTTCTCTAGCTCTCGCACATTGCCCGGCCAGGAATAGTTCATGAAAAATTCCTGGCACTCAGGCAAAAATTGCGGCATTTCGGACTGATGTTCTTCACTGTATTTTTTTGCAAAATGATTGACCAGGAGAGGAATGTCATTTTTACGCTCCCGTAGAGGTGGAAGCTGGACTGGAATAACATTTAGTCGATAATATAGATCCTCACGAAACCAACCTTCACGAACCCCTAGCTCTAAATTTTTATTGGTCGCCGTAATAATCCTCACATCGACTTCTACACTGCGATTCGAGCCAACCGCCTCGAACCTTCGCTCTTGAAGCACCCTAAGTAATTTTACCTGCAGTTTTGGAGACATGTCACCGATCTCGTCTAAGAATAAAGTGCCGCCATCGGCCATTTCAAAACGACCCATACGGGTGGTAACAGCGCCGGTAAAAGCTCCTTTCACGTGACCAAAGAGTTCGCTTTCTAACAAATTTTCAGGAATAGCGGCACAATTAACGGGAACAATCGGCCTTTGGGAACGATTAGAATTATAATGAATGGCCCGGGCGATTAATTCTTTTCCCGTACCGGATTCCCCCAAGATCAAAACCGTTGAATCGGTATCAGCGACCCGTTCGACCAAATCGAACACGGCCTTTAAGCCTTCTGAAACACCAACAATATTTTCAAAACCATATTTTGCCTGTAATTGCTTTTTAAGGATTCGGTTTTCTTGATTTGCCTGTTTATGCTCCATGGCCTTTTTAACTAAGTTGAGCAGGTCGGCGAATTCAAAGGGTTTTGTAACATAGTGAAAGGCACCAGCCTTCACGGCGTCAACCGCCGATTCTATGGACCCAAACCCCGTCATGATGATAGAGCCGGTTTGAGGACTGATTTTTTGTATTTGAGCAATAAGGTCGATACCGCTTTCTTGTCCCAATCTCAAATCGACTAATGCCAGGTCGAGAAAACCTTCTGAAAGAATTTGTAAGGCGCTATGATAATTATCGCATACGGTTACTTTAAATCCCTGGTCCGTTAAAAACCGGTCAAGGGCGCGTAAAATAGAGACTTCATCATCGACCACAAGGATCTGTTTATTCATTGAGTTCTCCTTTGGGCACAAAGACCCGAAAAGAAGCCCCACTCCCTAATCGACTCTTTACTTTGATACGCCCCCCGTGCTCCCGAACAATATTATAGGTAGTTGGCAGCCCCAAACCCGTACCACCCTTCTTTTCTTTGGTAGTAAAATAAGGATCAAAAATTCTTTTTAAATTTTCTTTGTAAATACCTTCTCCGTCATCGGCAATATCTACCCAGACCATGGACCCTTCTTCGCCGCACCGAATGGTAATTTGACCTCCTGAGGCAATCGCCTGATAGGCATTCATCAGCAAATTGGTAAAGACCTGTTCAAACTTTGCTTCACTTACAAATACCGGAGGCAGGCCTGTTAATTCTAACTTAAGGCGATAGTTGGATTTATCCCAAAGGACTTCGAGGGGAGGAAGAACCTTTTTTATCAATTTCCCCAAGTCGACTTGCACGCGGTCGTCTTGCCTGAGTGGTTTGGAAAAATGCAGCAACTCTTCTACAATTTTCTTACAGCGTAAGGCGCTGGTCTCAATCTCTTTGATATCTTCGTAAACTTGAGTGCCTTTTTCTACCTGTTGCAGGGCTAGTTGCGCAAAAGCCAATACACCGGAAAGTGGATTGTTAATATCATGGGCAATACCGCTGGCAAATTGTCCCATGGCCACCATTTTTTCGTTTTGCAGCACCTGGGATTCTAATTTTCTGAGGGCACTCATGTCTTGATATTGCATGACGGCTAACCCCAGATCTTGCACCTCTTTACCTTTAATAGGAAAAGCACTGGCGGCGAATTCCCGCCCGTCGGAAAAAACATCGAGACTTTTACGGCGATGGTCATTTTTTTGATGGCTTGCGCCCATGGGGCATTGGGGGCAACTGCTCTGGCGCAGGGCGAAGACTTGATAACAGGTCTTTCCCACCAGATCTCTGACATCTACGTTTGCTGAGGCGGCCGCCGCCAAATTGGCGCGCTTGATGAGATAATTTTGGTCCACGATCAGGACTGGGTCGACGATAGCATCGAAAGTGGTTTCCCAGACCCGTTTACCCTCAGAAACCACGGCAAAGAGGTCTTGCAACTCCTTTAGGGTTTGTGGAGGGGACTTTTTTTGTTTTTCATCGACCTTGGATTTGTTTTCGGCAACCCTCATGATTTTCCTTCTACCCCGAAAAGAAAGGGTGAAATTATACCAAGGTGTCAGTTTACTGTCATTTCATTTCTCAAAATAAGAAAGCATTTTTCCTTAATTATTTCAAAAATTTACTTTTGGCTAGCCCTAAGCCCCTGCCTAGAGGCCCCTGACGGTGATTATCGTTGACAGATTCTCGACACCTTAAGTAGCGTGGCCGCGCTTTGAGTAAAGGTGCCACATATCATGATGCGGGAGTCAATATTGACGAGGGTAATGCCTTCGTTCAGGCCATCAAACCGCTGATTCAAAAAACCAAACGGCCCGAAGTCCTCTCCTCTCTAGGCGGTTTTGCCTCATTATTCAGCATCAACCAGTTGAAATACGAATCTCCCGTCTTGGTTTCCAGTACCGATGGGGTGGGGACCAAACTCAAGATTGCCGGAAAGGTGGGCCTATTTAAGGGTTTAGGACAAGACCTAGTGGCCATGTGTGTCAACGATCTCGTTTGCACCGGTGCAGAGCCTCTGTTTTTTCTCGATTATTTTGCCTGTGGCCACCTCGACACCCAAAAGGCCATCGCCGTCATCGAGGGCATTACCGATAGTTTGGCCGCCATCCAATGTGCCTTGGTCGGTGGAGAAACCGCTGAAATGCCCGGGGTTTATGATGCCGACGCCTTCGATTTAGCTGGATTCGCCGTAGGCGTGGTCAATCGGCCCGATATCATTGACGGCTCGGGAATCTCTATCGGTAATCGGGTGGTGGGACTGGGAAGCAGCGGCCTCCACTCCAATGGGTTTTCCTTGGTTCGAAAAATTATAGAGGACCAAAACCTAGATTTAATGCATACTTATCCTGGTTTTTCTAGCCCTTTAGGTGAGACCCTCTTAGAGCCCACACAAATCTATGTAAATCCCATCCTAAAATTTCGCCGGCAATTCCCCCTCTTGGGAATCGCGCATATCACTGGTGGCGGACTGCTGGAAAATCTCCCCCGCATCCTGCCACAGAGCGCCATGGCCAAAATTCAAACGGGCTCATGGCCCCGCCAGATCATTTTTGAGTTTCTGCAAAAACAAGGTGGTGTCGAAGCCAGTGAAATGTACCGAGTATTTAATTGCGGTATCGGCATGGCGTTGGTCGTAGAAGAGAATTTCGCAGAGGAAGTCTGTGACCGCTTTACTGGCGCCGGATTTCCCGCATGGATCATTGGGGAAATTATTCCTCGCGAAGAACCTGAAGGACCACAGATCATTTTGGAATGAATTTTAGATTGGCCATATTGATATCGGGCCGTGGCAGCAATATGATGGCCATCCACCGCGCCATTCAATCGGGCAGCCTTAATGCCGATATAGCTTTGATATGCTCAGACCAAGCCGAAGCGGCGGGAATCCTATACGCCAAATCCCATAAAATCCCCTCCATAGCGCTATCAAAATCAAAAAATGAATCCCGAGAGGAATACGACAGCCGTCTCATGAAAAAAATTGATTCGGCCCAACCCGACCTAATTGTGTTAGCGGGATTCATGCGCCTACAATCACCGGAATTTATTCATCGCTACTCCGGAAAAATTATCAACATCCACCCTTCCCTAT
>JAJFLL010000075.1 GCA_021772695.1 Deltaproteobacteria bacterium | reverse complement strand
TCCGGAGCGGCCGCTGATAGTTCCGCTAAACCCTGTGCCAAATCTGCGCCAGAATTAAAGTCGATGGCTTCGATTTCCTGCCGCAAGGCCTGAAAGTGATTTAGGTCGACACGAAGTTGGGCCACCTCAGCGTTGTCAGGCACCTTGTTTTCCCCTTGAGGTTCGTCGGGCTCACCTTCTTCTAGAGTTTGTGAGGCCTCGATCTCTTCCCACCGTGCCGCCTCTTGTTCCAATTCAGCTAAATCGAGTGCCGCCGCTAATTCGGTTTCGATGGCCTCAGCGCTTTCCAATAACTCATCACGATAGGTTGTTCCCGCGGCGAGCAGAGGAGCCGTATTTCGATCAGCATCTAAATAGGCCTGTTCCTTGAAATCATTGATGACCTCAAGATCTATTTCATAGCGATCCATGCGACCCAAGGCATGCTCCAATAGGATGCGGTGTTGCTGCTGCGGATTATTCTTTAGTAAGGCCCTTTGGGTGGTTTCGAAACTCTCTAAAAAAGTTTGCAGGTGTTCACTTTGGTACAGGGCCTGCCACTGTTCAATTTGCTGCTGCACTTGGGCGCGGGTTTGCGGTTCGGGTTCTTGATGACCCTCTTGTAGAAGCGTTTGAATATGTTGGCGTACCTCAGGGTCGGCCTCATCGAGACTTTTTAAAAAGGCGTTCTCTGCCTTATATTTAGCTTCGTGACGACCAAGGCGCATATCCGCAGGATAAATATTGGCGAATAGTTCTTGAATTTGATCCCGTTGGGCCTGGAGTCGGGAGTAGGTATGCAATTCCTGTCCCTGTTCCATGCCTTGCCGCAGCCAATTTTCTTTTCCCGACAAGGCGCCGGATATCACCCAACCATTGGCATTGGTTTTGAGAACGGCAGGTAGATCTAACTGATCGATGGCATCGACCCAGGCCGCCACGCCTTCTAAATATCCAAGGAGGCTTACCTGACCAGAAAGATTTTTAGAGGCTGTGTTGGGAAGTTGTTCTCTCAGTTGAGACATGGCTTCATTTAGATCGCTACGGCCCTGGTTTGGTAGCGAGTCGAGGGCACCGGTAAAAAATTGCCACAGGTTTTTGGGCGCAGGCTTGGTGGGGATTAATGGCTTGGGGGGCTCAGGAATCTGGGCATCCAGCTCGACCTTGATTGGGCTCGCTTTCTGCAGGCTCTCGGGACGGCGAATAGCCACCGGTGGTAATTGGTTGTGACGCAAGCGCAGGCTGTCGCTAGACATAGTTTCCCCTACCGAATCGGAATGAAATTACGATCACTCCCTAGTAAGGCTTTTCAATGAATGTGCCAGCGTGCGAATGCCCGAGATCATTTATAAAGGACTGATTTTTATGAATTAATTGTATGGACTGAAAATGGGCTAGCTCGGGGCGAGATAGCCGAATTCTTAAAATTTCTTATTTAACCCCGGTACTTGGGTTTCGATTACCCGCTGCCCCGTCGCACTTGCCTTAAAAATGGTAGGCTAGGCCCAGGGGAATCTCGGCGCCCAAGCGAAGGTCGCCCTCAGTTGGGACGGCCGCTTGCATGCGGACTCCGGCATCGGCGCTCCAGATATCACTGATGTGGAAGATCAGGCCCAAGCCAATGGGTGACAGGGTCAAGATGGGTTCAGCTTCTTTGCCGGGCGAATAGAAGAGGCCGCCACCGAATCCGAGCAGACTTAAATAGGTTTCGGTAAGGCCGCCCTTATCTTTTAGGTGTAATTTCGGCAAAAAGGAAACTCTAAGTTGGTGGTCCAAGGATTTTTCACCAGGTGGCAGGAAGTAAGAGTAATTTCCGGTAATATCGACCGACAGGTTATCTTGCCGCGCGTTGAGGGTGATTTCGTTCATCAGCCCATTACTGGAATTGGCAAAGGTATAACCAGTCTGGCCCTTGAGGCTCAGGTCGCTGAATTCTTGAACGGAGTCTTGCTTTACCCGTGGCTCGTCTTTCACCAGCGGTTTTAGTTTTAGGTGAATCACCGTGGGCTCTTTTTCTTGGATCTCGCCAGGATTAGGGACGGCCACTTGATTCGGATTCATAATAAATAACCAGGGTAAGCTCACCATGCACCTCCGTAGGGGTAATAACTAGGAAAGTACTAAAGCAATGGCCGTGCCAAAGATTTAAAAAATAAAATAAATAAAATCATATAGTTACAATTTGGACTCCGCGAAGAAAATGGCGATCTTGCACCTTTTGTAGCGAGCGGTGCAAAAAAGAAATTCCGTTCGGACTGAAGTCTACGTATGCTGCTACCTCGTGGAAGCAAAAAGTTCCATGCCAAGGGTCTCAACGCTCACCATTAACCTGGAGAAGATCGCCAGATATGTGAATCTGGGACTGCCTCTTGTGGTCGCCTTCTTTTTCTTGGCCGGGCGTTATTATTCCTTCTATTTTCATTTTTTCACGGTGGCGTTTTTTCTGCTGACCGTGATGAATTTTTTCTATCGCCATGTGCAGAAGCGTCACGCGCTGCTCGCCAATTTTGGTTTGGTGGCCCAAGGGCGTTACTTATTAGAGTCCATCGGTCCTGAACTACGCCAATATTTATTTACCAACGATACAGAAGAACGCCCATTTACCCGCATCGAACGCGCTGAAATTTATCGTAAGGCCAAAAACGTCGATGCATCCTCAGCCTTCGGGTCTTTGCTCGATTTTGATGGCTCCGATTTTAAACTACGGCATTCCTTATACCCCATGGCCAACCGAGAAATGATTCCTTATCAATTGATCTTTGGTGAAGAGCGGGGCTTAAAGTCCGCTTGGACCATGACCAAACCCATTTTGATCAGTGCCATGAGCTTTGGGGCCTTGGGTTCGCATGCGGTTCGAGCCTTGGCCCGCGGTGCCTGTAAGGCGGGGGTCTTGATGAATACGGGCGAAGGTGGGTTTCCAAAATACCATATCATGGAAAATTGCGACCTAGTTTTTCAGATGGGAACGGCGAAATTCGGGTGTCGGAACGACGATAGCTCGCTCAACGATGTTAAATTGCAAGAGATCGCCGCCTTGGAACAGGTGAAGATGATCGAGATCAAATTCTCTCAAGGGGCCAAACCGGGGAAGGGTGGCCTATTGCCCAAAGAAAAAATCACCAAGGAGATTTCAGAATTACGTGGTGTGCCCATGGGTCGTGACGTGATTAGTCCACCGTATCACGTGGAGTGTTTTGATCCCGAGTCGACGGTAAGGTTCATTCGACGAGTTCAAGATGTGTCGGGTCTGCCGGTGGGCATGAAATTATGTTTGGGACGGGAGGATGAATTTTATCAATTGCTTCAGACCATGAAACGATTGGATATCTTTCCCGATTACATCACCGTCGATGGTGCCGAGGGCGGAACCGGCGCCGCACCCAAAGCATTCATGGACGACATCGGCATGCCCATCTTTAAATCGCTACCTTTGGTGCATAAATTGTTGATCGAGGCTGGAGTGAGGGACCGTCTAAAGCTCATGGCGGCGGGGAAGCTCATCAACACGGGCCGGCAATTTATGGTTTTGTCTATGGGGGCGCAGGCATGTTACACGGCCCGGGGTTTTATGTTGGCCTTAGGTTGCATTCAGGCGCTCACCTGCAATAAAAATACTTGTCCGGTGGGAATTACCACCCACAATAAGCACCTGCAAAAAGGTCTCGACATCGAAGATAAGTCCGAACGGGTCAAAAATTACGTCATGAATTTATGCCACGAACATATCGAGGTTCTGACCTCATTGGGTAAAAAGTCCTATCAAGAATTAGACGAAAAAAATCTATTATTTCCTGAAAAGGCATGACCCATGGATAAAGGAATTAAAAATATCGTCATATGGTTTTTTCAATTGCTCTGTGGAGGAATTTTGCTGGTGACTTCCTGGGCCAAGCTGAGCGGTCAACCCGTCGATATTCGTTTATTCACCGAACTGGGTATGGAGCCAACGGGTCGTTATTTGATCGGAGTCATCGAAGGCATGGCGGCGATTTTTCTCTTTACCCACCGGCTGGCGGCCACGGGCGGAGTACTGGCTTTGGGTACCATGTTGGGGGCATTGCTCGCTCATTTATCTATTTTGGGATTCAACGGAGAAAACGCAGCCATGTGGTCCACGGTCATGATTAGTTCTTTGATCGTAACTATTGCCAGGCGACGTCACTTGCCTTTGATTGGGTCCACATTCGAAGATTAAATTGATAAACGCTACGACGAGAAAAAAAATTTACAATTTAATATAAGTATTAAAGCGATATGCAAGGCCATGTTCCATGGCCTTGTTTTAGGATTACTCGGTCTTTTGGATGGCCTGACGGGCGGCATCTATTAAATATTTTGGGGCGTTGATCTTTGGATTTTCGAGAAGGAAATAGATTTCGATTTCGCCGCCTTCCCTGGCACTTTCAAATTGGGCCTTGCTTACCACAGAACTATGCCGAAGGACTTCGCCGGTTGGGGCGGTGAATTCATATTGCAGACGGGTAGATTTATTTTTTCGGCGATATTTGCGCAAGATGGTCGCTTTTCCGGCCATGCCACCAGAGGCCAATTGTTTGAATTGCATACCGCGCCGTATCATCAACACCAGGTTGATGCCAAAAATGAGAGAAAAAGGAATTAAAAGCCAAAGAAAGTCCAAGGAAATTCCTTAAAATTCCGGGAAGGCAAATTGGGAGGGTGAATGCTTTCCAGATCGTTCTCGTTTGTCTGCCGAGGGAATGAGTTGGTGACCTTTCCACCGTTGGCCACAGCGACGGCAAAAGCGCCCTCCGTCAACGCGTTCATTGATGCGTCGGGAACGGCAGCGGGGACATTCGAAGGTTTTGGTGGGTTGTCGAGGGGCCATATTCTGTAAGGCACTAATGCATCGCCCAAAATTGTCTATGAAAATATAAGCCCACCCTAAAAAATCCGTTGCGGATCCAGGAAGGCTTTGAAAGAATATTTTTTATGGAACACTCCTTAGTCGCCCTGATAGAAATGCCGGCCTTTGGGTGCCGGGTTAGTGCGAAAGGCGAAGGATTAGCCCTGCGTGGCCTTTTTTTATTATTAATTATTCCGGTGGGCCTTTTTATTCTTTGGAAACGCAAAAGGCGCTAAACAAAACAAATAAATAATTTTTAAACTTTCTAAGTCTTATCTTGCCAAGCCTGAGTCTCCCGCTGATAATTTACTATCATTTGAAAAAAAGGAGGTTTTTTTATGGCAGTCAATGAAACTCGTCTCCATGAAATGATTGGCAAAATGCTCGTTGATTTGGGGGCCGTGGTAAATGGTGCTTTGGTGATTGTGGGTGATCGCCTAGGTCTTTATCAAAAAATGGCTGAGGCGGGGCCTTTAAGTTCCCAAGAATTGGCCGAGGCTACCAAGACCGACGAGCGATATGTTCGGGAATGGTTGGCGGCCCAAGCGGCAAGCGAATACATTACCTACGATGCTACTAGCGAAAAATTTCACCTCAGTGATGAACAAAAAAT
>JAJFLL010000074.1 GCA_021772695.1 Deltaproteobacteria bacterium | reverse complement strand
ATCCTTCGCGTCTTAGAGAAGATGGGCTGGCATCAAGAAAAGGCGGCCCTCCGAATGGGTATTCATCGTAAGACCCTCGAATATAAATTGAAAAAACTACAGCTGACCACTTTGGTACATCAGAAGCAAAGGCAGTCCCGTAGGGGAGTGGCAAATGGATAAAAATTTTCTTTCATAATTCTTAAAAAGGATAAAAATTTATCCGTATACTTTTGGCCTTTTTTCGCAAATTCCATTTAACTACATGAAAAATAAAGACCTTTATCTAAAGTGGCAAAAAATTAGTTTTTGGCATGGAGATTGCTCATCTAATATAGATGAAATGGGTAGTTGAGAACGGGTAGCTCACACTTATTGATACCCTATTTTGAGTTATCCCTTCGGTGACCTAGAGGCTTTTTGAATCTTTAACATTGATTTCCACCTAGCACGGCAGACCGCTGATTTGGCGACGCTGCCAAGTTACCTACTACCGAAGCAAAAGTTTCCTTACCCGGAACCTTGGACATTTTGGGGGGCGGTCCCACCGCCTCCTGTCCAAGGTTTTTTTGTATCCACTCTTGACGCATTACGGCAGGCTGTGTTACCTCATTGAATGAATAGCCATTCATTTTTGAATTGGCCCTAAGGAGTAGCATGGCGCTCAATGCGCAAAAAATTGGTTCCGATAAATATCAGAAAATTATTCAGGCGGCCACGCGGGTCTTTGCTGAAAAGGGGTTCTATAATTCCAAGGTGTCTGACGTTGCTCGGGAAGCCCAAGTAGCCGATGGAACCATCTATTTATATTTCAAAAATAAAGATGATCTTTTGATCTCAATTTTTGAAGAAAGTATGGACAACTTTACCGCGGCCGTATTGACTCGGCTGGCGGAATCTAGCGACCCCGTAGAAAAGCTGGGAAATTTTATTCATCTGCATCTGGAGTTGGTAAGAACTCATCAAGATACGGCACAGGTTTTACAAGTTGAATTGCGGCAGTCTTCAAAATTCATGAAAGAGTATGCCGGAACAAAATTTAAAGAATACCTTTCGATTATTTCTCAGATATTAGAAGAGGGGATAGAAAAGGGGTGTTTTCGAGCCAGCATCAATCCCTTTATCGTTAAACGAGCTTTGTTCGGAGCCATCGATGAAATGGCCTTAGAATGGGTTTTAATGAAAAGAAAAAAATACACCACCGAAGCGGCAGCAAAACAACTTTGTGAATTATTTATTGAAGGTTTGAAAGCCGAATAGGCTTCATAAATTTACATCTTAATTAACATGAAGGAGGCCAAATGAAGATCGGCGTTCTAGTCAAGCAAGTGCCTGATACCGAAACAAAAATTAAGGTTCTCGACGATGGTTCCGGAATCGATGAAAACGGAGTCAAATTTATTGTAAGTCCTTACGATGAGTTTGCCATTGAAGAAGCTTTAAAAACTAAAGAAGCCAATGCAGGCAGTGAAGTGACTGTGGCCTCCTTAGGCCCTTCCCGTTGTGTGGAATCGATTCGCACCGCCTTGGCCATGGGTTGTGATAAAGCCATTCACATCGATGATGAGGGGTCTGGTCCCGACAGCTATGTGACCGCAAAAGCTTTGGCCAAAGTGATCGGTGATCAAGGATTCGATGTGGTTTTCTGCGGAAAACAGGCCATCGATGATGATATGGGGCAAGTTCCTCAATTGGTTGCCGAATTTCTCGCTTGGCCTCAAGTCATGATTTTAGAAAATCTTGAAATTTCCGAAGGTAAAGCCAAGGCAACCCGCCGTGTCAGTGGCGGTGCCAAAGAAGTTTATGAGCTTACCTTACCGGCCATCTTTGGTTGTGACAAAGGCCTGAATACTCCGCGATACGCTTCCCTTCCCGGAATCATGAAGGCAAAAAGTAAACCTGTCGAAACACTAAAAATCAGCGACCTGAAGGGTGATGCCAATAATAAGTTGGAATATTCTAACTTCAGAATGCCTCCTGAAAAGGCACCCGGAAAGGTTTTGTCTGGTGAGGTGGGCGACCAAGTCAAAGAATTGGTACGCTTACTTCGAGAAGAAGCCAAAGTATTATAAATAGAAATCACTCTAGAAAGATTTAGGAGAAATCCAAATGGGTAACGTTTTAATCCTAGCAGAACATCAAAATGGAAAAGTCAAAAAGACCGCTTTTGAGTTGGCCAGTAAGGCTTCTGAAATAGCATCGTCCCTAGGTGGTCAAGCCGAGGCCGTGTTGATTGGTACCAATGACGAAAATTTAAGCAAAGAATTGGCCGCATACGGAATCAAAAAAGTCTATTTATTGGAATGTCCGGCCTTAGAAAAATACAATGCGGAAGGGTATACCAAGGTACTAGCCGATTTGATCGCCGAGGTTAAACCTGAAGTACTATTGGCAGCGGCCACGCCCGTCGGTAAATCCTGCATGCCTCGACTCTCTGGTAAATTAAACTCGGGGTTAGTCTCAGATGTGGTCGACCTTAAAGTAGATGGTTCCAAAGTCATAGCGACCCATCCCATTTATTCTGGAAAGGCCTTGGTCGATGTAAAGGTCAACGGTAGCCCGCAAATGTTGACCATTCGCCCCAATAGTTTTGGTGCCGGTTCTCCTCAAGATGGAGCCACTGCCGAGTCAATTAAAAAGACCGCCGATGCAGGCGAATTAAAATCCAAAATGGTGGATTTGGTTCAAGGTGCTTCTGACAAGGTGGACCTCACGGAAGCTGAGTTAATTGTCTCTGGTGGTCGTGCCATGAAGAGCTCTGACAACTTTAAGATCCTTGATGATCTTGCAGCTACTATCGGGGCCACTGTGGGAGCCTCTCGTGCTGCTGTCGATAGCGGTTATGCCCCCCACGATATGCAGGTGGGCCAGACCGGAAAAGTAGTGAACCCAAAACTTTATATGGCCTTTGGGATCAGTGGCGCCATCCAACATCTTGCCGGAATGCGCACCTCCAAAGTCATTGTAGCAGTCAACAAAGATCCGGAAGCCCCAATATTTCAGAAAGCCGACTACGGAATTGTCGCGGACCTTTTTGAAGTGGTTCCCATGTTGACTGAAGAATTCAAGAAAGCCATGAACGAATAGGAGTTTCCATGTCGGGTCAATTTCGCCAAGGTGCTAGTTGGTTGCTCACTGAAGTGGGCAAAGACAAAATCTTCATTGCCGAAGACATGAACGATGAGCAGAAAGCCTTCGGTCAGACCGCTACGGACTTTGTTACCAAAGAGGTCATTCCGGTATCCGAAAAAATAGAGAAGAAAGAGGCCGGAGTATCTGTCAATTTATTGAAGAAGGCCGGTGAAATCGGGTTGCTGATGGCCGGAATTCCTGAGGCCTATGGTGGTTTGGGAATGAACAAGGTCACCACTACCGCTTTGAGTGAGAATGCCACCCACCAGGGTTCCTGGACCGTATCCTATATGTGTCATACGGGAATTGGCACTTTGCCTATTCTTTATTTTGGCAATAAGGAACAAAAAGAAAAATACCTGCCCAAATTAGCCAGTGGCGAGTTTATCGGCGCCTATGCCCTTACCGAAGCGGGCTCCGGATCCGACGCTCTGGCCGCTAAGACCAAGGCGGTATTGTCTCCCGACGGAAAACATTACATTTTAAATGGCGAAAAAATGTTTATCACCAACGGCGCTTGGGCCGATGTGATCACGGTTTTTGCTAAAGTTGACGGAGAACACTTTACCGGTTTTATCGTAGAAAAGGATTTTCCCGGCGTGAGTCACGGCAAGGAAGAAGAAAAGATGGGGATTCATGGATCTTCAACGACGACTATCGTCTTAGAAGATGCCAAGATTCCCGTAGAAAACGTGCTTGGCGAGATCGGCAAGGGCCATAAAATCGCCTTCAACGTCTTGAACATCGGACGATGGAAGTTAGGCGCCGCCTGCGTGGGCGGTTGTAAACGAGTCATCGAACACACCGTCAAATACGTCAAAGAGCGCAAGCAATTTGGGCAACCCTTGGCCGATTTTGAAGCGATTCAGATGATGATCGCCGACATGGTGATCAAAACCTACATCACTGAAAGTATGATGTACCGCTATGCCGGTTGTTTAGACGATGCCATCGATACTTTAGACAAAACCGATGCCGAATATGAAAAAAAATCCCTCAAGATGATCGAGGAATACGCCATCGAGGCATCCATCGCAAAGGTCTTCGGTTCTGAGGCCTTAGATGAGGTTGCCGACTTAGGGGTACAGGCTCACGGAGGCTATGGCTATATTCAAGAGTATCCAGTGGAACGTTTCTACCGAAATTCCCGTATCAACCGAATTTTTGAAGGAACCAATGAGATCAACCGCATGATCATTCCCGGTACCTTGCTCAAGCGAGCTATGAAGGGCGAGATTGATTTGATGGGAGAGATCCAGCGCATCTTGTCCCAACTAAAAGACGGCTTTGCCGAAGTAGATATTCCCGGCACCCTCAACAATAAGGTCAATATGGTGAATCGAGCCAAGAAATTGGCCGTATACGTGAGTGGGGTCGCCGTTCAAAAATATATGGCCGATATCAAAGACCGACAGAGCTTTCTGCTCGATATGGCCGACTTTATTATCGAAGTGTATGCCATGGACACAGCAATTGGTCGCACCCTTCAACTCCTTGAAAAGCGTGGAGAAGACCAATGTGAATTGGAAATCGCTGCCACCAAGATATATATCAACGACACCTGTGCCCGGCTGCTGAATCATGCCCGCCAATTTTGCGCCAATGTGGCCAAGGGAGATGAAGAAGCCTTTGGCAAGTATGATAAGGCCATTGGACGCATCTTGGAGGTTACACCCATCTGTACACTGGATCTCAAAGCTACTTTGGCCGAGAAGAGCTTAGATAAAGAAGGGTACCCTATTTAGTCTACCCACTAGCATTACATGGAATTAAAAAACCCCATCTCGAAATTTCGGGATGGGGTTTTTTTTAATAATTGCCCGATTATTCTTCGCTGTGATTCGTGGGACTTTCATTGGAGGGCAGGTTGCTCGACACATTTACACCGCGGTTAGACCGACTTGGACCGCTTAGGATGTCTTGTAAATTCATGGGCGTAACCACTCGAGAAATTCGGATGGTGTGGGTGCGTCGAAAAGTTTCCGAATAATTGCGTGGTGAAATGTGGCGCAATCGATTGGGGTTTAGGTGTTCCGTGCCACCTGGAGAAACCAATATATTTCGTTGGCTCGGACCGAAATATTCCATGAGGGAATCAACTAGAAGATCAAGGCCTGCGTTCATTTGTCCTGGTGGCACCGATATTGGCCGGCCGATTCCCGCGCTGTCCCAGTGACGCTGTAGGGAGCGGGTTCCATTTTGATTGGCGAGGGCTCTTGCGGCGCTGACGAAGCCACGGGCCAAAGTGCTTGCTAAGGGACCTACCGGAGTAGGAATGAGCAAGGCCGCAACGGTCGTTTGGGCAAAGTTATCTGCGTAAGGGGTAATCACCTTGGCCGTTCGCCTCATGGCATGGCCGGTATTTCGTGCGGCAATGGTAGCGGATTGCTGGATTTTGCTCAGTTGATCAGAAGCCTCGTTATAGCCTTCATGACAAATGTTCGTGACGTCATCAATGATTTGGGAAATTCCGCCAGTAACGGAACGAAAGAATGGGGCACTCATCACACACTCCTTGCGTGCCCTAATATTTTCATCGGTTACCCCGGACCTAGGTTGCGGGTTCTAAGGGAGAAAATCGATAACATCGTTGAAATCATTATAAAAAAAATGGGATGGCGCCTACCCAGTTGAGTTGGGGTTTGTAGACCCTAAGCCAAGACCAGGCGAAGTTCATGAATTTGGCTCTCAGGAAAACGCTTGTGGATCTTGCTCAAGATATCGCTCTTGAGAAATTGCAGTTCTTGGATCCAAGCCGGATGATCCACTTCCAACACCAGGGTCTTCCCCATGATTTTTTGCGGTCGGACCCGAGCACTCAAGGCCGGTCCAACCAAAGATTCCCAATGTTCGAAGAGGCGATGTTTTTCGATCATGGACCCGTAGGGCGTTTCCTTCAGTAGGCTTTCAAGAATATTCCCCAACGGCGTCGGCTTCTCAGATTTCATAAGTCAAAATACCTTTGCCATAGGGTAGGGGAAATTGGAAGCCCCCCTCCATTAGAAAACCCTTGAATTCCAATCCTAAAAATCACGGGTGGGGCCTTTGACATGAATGCATTAAAACTGCGGGTCTAAGTCCGGTCGGCACCCCCACCGACCTCGTAAACTGCGGGCGGCGGGGGGCCCAAAGCCCGGGCACCCCCAGTTTTAATGCATTCATGTCAAAGTTTTCCTTATTTAAAATGTACAAAAGGGAATTCTGGGGCTTGACCGGTCGATAAGTTTCTTCTACTCAATCATTTGTGTTTGGTTCCCTGGGTTAAAACCTATTTTCTAGAAGGGGTATCGCGATGCACCAATTAGTCTTTGCCAGGGACCGCCGAAATTTATTTCACATTCGTCTACAAAACAGCACCACTAAAATAGGTCGCAGTGCACGCTGTGATGTGGTGCTCACAGATCCGGAAATTTCTCGAGAGCATGCCGCGATTTTTCATTCTGAGGGTCAGTATTTACTCAAACAACAAGGGCAGGGGAGTATCCAGGTTAACGGGAGTGAGCAGTCCAGCCACGTGTTAAAATTGGGAGATAAATTTCAAATAGGCCCTTGGGAAGCTGAGTTTCAAACTTTTGAAAATTCCAATCCTTCCCTTGATGCTACCCAAGTCACCCGGGGAGAAGCTCCGGTGACGCAGGCGGTTGCAGGGGGCCGTCGTGGTTATGTCTTGCGACATATGAAGGTTGTGGTGCAGCGGGCTAATGAGACACCCAAAAGTTATTCCCTGGGAAACACCGCGCTTTCGGTGGGTGCGGATCCCAAAAATGATATTGTATTAGACGATTCTTTTACATCTTCGCGGCATCTAAAAATTGTGACTGAAAATGATGAGGTATGGGTCTGCGATTTAGGATCCACCAATGGTACGATACTAGGGGGTATCAAGATTCGCCATGCACAGTGGGATCCCGATGCGATTATTAAAGTGGGTCAATGCCAATTAAGTCTCCAAGAGAGTTCTAGTTTGAAAACTGTCGAACCCTTGATCACCGATCGTTTTTTTGGAATGGTTGGTGAAACCCCAGTGATGCAAAAACTTTATGGCGAGCTGCAACAAGTGGGTCCTACCCATGCCACCGTCTTGGTCCTGGGAGAATCGGGGGTGGGCAAGGAGCTGGTGGCCCAGGCAGTTCACGCCTTGTCGACTCGTGCCTCTGGGCCATTTGTCGCACTTAACTGCGGTGCCATCTCGAAAGAACTAATTGAAAGTGAATTGTTCGGTCACGAGAAAGGGGCCTTTACCGGGGCCGGCCGGCAACACGATGGTGCCTTTGGTCAGGCCAAGGGCGGCACCTTATTCTTAGATGAAATCGGAGAATTACCCCTAGATTTACAGCCCAAATTATTAAGAGTTTTAGAGAACCGTACTTACCGGCGGGTGGGGGGCAGCGAGGAATTAAATTCTGATGTGCGTATCGTGGCGGCGACGCACCGAGATTTAGCTGAACTGGTCAGACAGAAGGCCTTCCGAGAAGATTTATTTTTTCGGTTATTTGTCCTACCTCTACCAGTTCCTAGGCTGCGGGATCATCTCGACGATATCCCGCTTTTGACCGAAACCTTTCTAAAAGAATTTTCTCCTACGGGAGCAAAACCATTGACGGTTGACGCTAGTCAAAAATTACGGAACCATCCTTATCCCGGCAATGTCAGAGAACTCCGCAATGTCATATTACGGGCCTCCCTAATGGCTCGGGGAAAACAAATCGAAGCAGCAGATATCGTGTTTCCCGATAATTTCAACGAGGCCGGGCAAGACGATGTCCTTTTATTCCAAGGCATTGAAAGGCTCGAAGAGATGGAGAAAAAACTCATTCTACAGTCTCTAGTGGCCCATAAATGGAACAAAGCCCAGGCGGCGCAATCCCTAGGGATCGCAAAATCCACCTTGTTTAGCAAAATCAAACTCTACCAACTCGAACAAAATAGATCGGCTTAATGGGTATTATTTCAGATCGACCTGAATTTCGGAAAAATCGAGGCCGACTAAGGTCAGACCTCGAAAGGGTTGGTTGTTTTTTTTTCGCGGCCAGACCCGGCGTTGGGTGGGGAAGATCAATCCAGAAATTTCTTTAAAATCCATAGAGAAATGTGCCGCTTTGGCCCAGCCACCGAAGACTTCCGCCGTGTAGTCATGACGAACAATGAAACCGTTCTCATCAAAATAATAGACTTGGTCCCGGCTATGGGTGGGGATGGTATTGGGAAACCTCGCCAAAAGTCGACGCCAACTGCGACCACCTTCATTCCACGGACTCAATTCCTTTAATTGAATATCAGGATGGTGCAACAAAAAGGGTTCCGTGAGATAATTCCAGAGGGCATAGGCTCCAAAATAGAGACAATCCAAATCATCCCAATAAAATTTTCGGCGAAAGGATGAAAAATAGGATCGAGGATCCAGGCGCTCCGATTGGATCTTACCCGACGAATCTTCAATCCAAACCTTTTGGCCGTGAAACCCACCAAGATAGGGGCTATTTGGAAAGGGTTCCATGGTGAGGTAGGGCTGTTCCGGAAAAGTTTGTACTTTAATTTTTGAAAATATTTTGGAACGAAACTTGAGCCGCAAGGCCCATCCCCAGCTATGCACCCCTAAGCGAATTTTCTTCACCTGCTGCCAGGTTTCCCAACCTCCATAAGCCGCCATGCTTTTTTTCAGAATTTGTTGCGTTCCTGTCACTCCATTGCCTTTCTGTCAGGCCTAGTATGCCGATAAGTCCTAGAGATGCCAAAGGGGAATAGTCCAATATTCTTTAATGATTTCAAAGGAATAAAACCTGAGCCTCGTTGGTAAAAAAAACAAAAAAAGACGCAATATTTTCAGTCAATTTCAGATAACTAAGCCAATTCTAAATCGGAGCAAAGTAAATATGCCACGTAATCCTTTCGTTTGGTTGGTTTCTCTCATTCTTTTGGCCTTTGGGGCCGGTACCGTTGCGGCGGGTGATTCGGTAGTTCAGGTCAAGGACCTTCCGACAAATGCTACGGATACGGTCTCAAGCCCCGCGCCCAAAGAGAACAAAATGGTGGGCTACGATAAGGGGTTCTTCATCCAGTCTGCCGATGGCAATTATAAGCTTGTTATTGGTGGTTACGTTCAATTCGATTTCAATGTGGATAATTTTGGTGGGGAAACCAATTACGGCTTACGGGTGCGACGTGCCCGCTTGGCCTTTAAGGGAAATCTATTTAATCCAAGGTTCACTTATAAATTTCAATTTGATTTTGCCAAATTCCAGACCGAGCTCTTACTCGACGCCTATGTTAATTATGAGATTATTCAAAAAGATTTATTAGAAGTCAGAATCGGGCAACAGACTATTCCCTATATTCGTCAGCATCAGATTTCCAGTAGTGCCCAGCAGTTTGTGGACCGCTCCTTGGCTTCAAAAGAATTTATCAATGCCGATGCCACCGATTCCGACGGTGACGGGGTTGCCGACAAGTTGGTAAAAAATGGACGTGACTTAGGGGTCCAAATTCATGGCAAGCCCTTCGGCGATAAGTTGGAATACCAAGTGGGCATATTCAATGGTCATGGTACCAATACCATCAATGTGAACAATGATTTTCTCTACATGGGGCGCTTTGTTTATAATATTCTCGGCGATGCCGGATACAGTTATGAAGGTGATTTGAAGGATCGAGAACATCCCGCCTTATTCTTGGGTGGCTCTGCCAACTACAATATGCGAAACATCAGCTCTGATAAAGTGACTTCACTGGGCGGCGAAGCTGGCTTGAAGTGGAAGGGTTTTTCCACTACCGGAGAATTGTTTTACCGAAATACTAAGCCGGGTGATGTCTTGCTCTCGACCACCAATGATGTTGGTTACTATGCCCAGGCTGGATATTTTGTTTTACCAAAACATTTGGAAGTGGCCGTACGGGCCTCACAGGTATTTCTTCAAGGGCCGAAGAACGACAAAGGGGAATTCCAATTCGGAATCAACGGGTTTATTTACGGTAATAATTTGAAATTACAGAGCGATTATTCCTATCTGCCAACTAATACGAAGAACGGTATAGAGAATAATCACATGTATCGACTGCGTCTGCAGACCAAGTTTTAGTTTTTTGGGTTGAGAGGTTGATTCTTCTAGGGTTGAAGCATCTTTGATGCAAAACGGCTTTGAACGGTAAATCGGAGGACTCTCATGCCCAAAATCTCTCTTTTCATTCATCTCGTCATTACGATCACGCTAGGTAGTCTAATTTTCGCATGCAGTAGCGATAAAGGGTCCAAGTCTGGAGAAATTCTCGCTTCCTCTCAAATGGAAGCAAAAGGGGGAGAGCCAGGCCCCGGTGCCGTCAAGAATGTCATATTGATGATTGGCGATGGCATGGGAGTTCAACAAGCCTCCCTCGCCGTGCTGTACCGGCAATTACGGCAGTCGACCAAGTCACCCCTAATGTTAGAAAAACTCATGGAGAGTAAATATTCCGGACTGATGCGAACCAGCAGTTACGGAGATATTGTGACGGATTCGGCGGCAGCGGCGACGGTCATGGCCTGCGGCATTAAAACACTCAACGAGGTGGTGGGCATGGATCCCAACGGGTATCCCTGTGAAACCATTCTAGAGAAAGCCGCCAAAATGGGTAAGGCCACCGGGTTGGTCAGTACCTCGCGCCTCACCCATGCAACTCCAGGCAGCTTTGCCGGACATCAGATCTTCCGCGACATGGAAAACGAGATTGCCGAAGACATGATTGAAGACCATGAGGTCAACGTCATGCTAAGCGGAGGAATTCGGCATTTCATTCCCCAATATAAAGATGAAGTCCAAAAAGTAGCTATGCAAAGTTCTGATCTGGCCGAATGTGAAAAAATTTCCAGTGAGGTCAACGGCAAGAGCAAAAGAAAAGATCAGAAAAATCTTATTGCGACCGCTAAAAGCAAGGGTTACCGCTTCGTTTGTGACCGGGCTCAATTAGAAAAGATACCCTTAAAAGAAGATACCAAAGTCTTGGGCCTGTTTACCTCTTCGGTATTTCCTATGATTCAAGAAAGAAACGCCATCAGTAGTTTGCCAAATTTAGCTCAAATGACCAAAACCGCCCTGGATATTCTACAGCGCGATAAAGACGGATTTTTTCTAATGGTGGAGGGGGCACTGATCGATTACGCCGGCCATGACAATGATGCAGGAACCATGTTGCAGGAGACCCTGGATTTTGATCAAGCCATCGGCGTGGCTATGGATTTCGTGGAAAAAAATCCTCAAACGCTTTTGATTGTGACCGCAGATCACGAAACCGGTGGATTTGGTTTCGCCTATGGGAAGAAAATCCAATTCGAAATGGCGCTGCCTTCAGGTCTTCATTATCACAAGCCTTATGATTTCGCCCCCTTTACCAAGTTTGATTACCTGGCAGGGCAAAAAATGAGTTTTCGCGCTATGTTGGCACCCATTGAAAAGAAACTCTTTCCCAAATCGGGGCCAGCGGATTCGGGTTATGGTTTAGACCAGGCCGCCGCAGAGTTGATTGAGGTGGTACAAAAAAATTCTACATTTACCTTGAGCGAAGAGGAAGCCCGCAAGGTACTGTCCCGAAAGCCTGGAAAAAATGACGCCGAACCCCATGACTTCGGCAATTTCTATGTGCATAATTCGGTACATCCCGACATGCTGG
>JAJFLL010000073.1 GCA_021772695.1 Deltaproteobacteria bacterium | reverse complement strand
TCCTCTCTCCCACATGGACTCCATCAAAATCGGTATCTACACCCTGCGCTATCTGACCGAACCCACCGAGGAGCCCTTTGAATATAAGGAAGAGAAAACCCCGCCCCTAGGTGAACCGGAAGAGCCGGAAGGAACTCCCACGGAAATGGCCTTTGCCCCCGATATGCCGGAACCGGCCGATACGGCCCATCCCGTCGATTTTCCCGAGCAAGCCCCTGAGGAAGAGCCGGCAGTGTTGCCTGAAGCTGAATCGGTTCAAGCCACTAAAGAAGAATCCACCGCAGAAGAAGACCTTGGAGCCTTAATCGCCCAAGAACAAATATCTCCTGCAGTAGCCGTTGCCAAAAAAGGCAAGGGGCGCGTCTTTAAGGCCTTAGGCATTTTATTGGCGATTTTCTTGGTTTTAGGTGCCGGGGTATACGGAGTCTATCGCCTGGGTCTATTTGATAAGCTCAAAGTCGCCAAAGGTCCGGCTGGCACCAAGGGTACCGTTGCAAAACCCGATAAGACCACCAAGCCTGAAGTTATCAAGCCCAACGGTACCACTCCGGCTGGTGACACCGTTCCCATCTTTTTAGAGGTAGATGCCGCTCCGGTAGTGGGAAAGGTGTTTTATAAAGGTAAGGAACTGGGCCAAACCCCATTCAAGATCAGCCTGCAGGTGCCCTCGGGTAAAGCCCAAGAACTCAGTGCAGAGTTTTTCTTAGAGGGCTTGGGAGAAAAGGTTTCGGCTAAAGAATCCTTTCAAGTGCAAAAACAAGATGAAGTGATTCAGGTAACCTTCAAACCCAAGTTGGGCATGCTCAAGGTTCAGGCCTTGCCGAAAACTGGCGAACTTTATTTGGAAGGCAAGTTTGAAGGGGAGCAAGGTCCCGCCAAATCCATTCAATTGGCCGATATTAATTTTGATACGCCGGTTTATTTACCTCATGGCAATTATATCGCCGAAATCCGCGTGCCCCAAGAGTTGGAAGGTACCGAATCCACGGTCAATACGGTCAAGTTTCGACGAGAATTTTTACTGAATGATAGCAATGCCGAGTTCGTCCTCAATGCGCCCGATGCTGCTATCAATACCTTTCCTGCCGAGGTCGACACCCAACCCACTGGTGCTGCATTATTAATCGATGGAAAAAAAGTGGGAGATACTCCCTTCAAAGGTGATTTGCCCACCGGGCGCCATAAGGTGACTTTGCAGAAAGAGGGCTTTAATGATTTCGAGAAAGAAATCAATATTGAGATGAATACGCCCTACAAGGCCAAATTCAATCTAGAGACCAGCCCAGCCGGTGAATTCGTCAATGAGGGAAGAAAATTATTAAAGGGCGGAAAAGTCAACGAAGCCATCGAAAAATTGGCCGAAGCTTTGAAGCGTAATCCTGAGGTCACCGAACTTTCGCAAATCCATTTCCTCTTAGGTGATGCCTTTCTGCAGTCGAAGACCTATGACCAATCTTTGGCATATTACCAAAAGGCCGCCGAATCACCAGAGTATGCCAAGCGGGCGAAATTAGGTCTGGCCGAGGCCCAGGCGGGGTTAGGACAGAAATCGCAAGCGCTCATTCAAGTGGTCGATGTATTTTTAAATACTCAAGACGACCAGCTCAAATCTCAAGCCGAGTCGGTCTACAAACGCATCTCCCCCATGAAGTCGGTCCTCTACGTCACCAGTGAACCCACGGGTGCGCAGGTGACCATCAACGGCAATCCCATCAACCAGACCACGCCGGTGATTCTCTCCGATCTCATGGTGGGTTCCTATCGTATCGGTATCACTAAGTCGGGGTTTAAGGCCTTTGAAACCCGGGTGACCTTGCCCATTTCGGCCATTAAACCGGTGGTGGTGCAATTAGAAGGCGAGCAATAAGATGATCTTTCCCTTGACACTGTCCGGGTCCTAATTGTCTAATTTCAATAGGAAATTTTATTAAGGAGAACATCGTGGTCAACGAAGAAGCCCTTACTGCAGGTTATCCCCGAATCGAAAAACTCATCGAAACCGAAAAATTCGAAGAGGTCAATGCCAGCTTTGGTAAGGCCTATGAAGAATTGCAACAGATCGCCAAATCCAAGAGTGGTCTGGGCAAGGGCAAAAGCGCCAAAAAGGCCTTGAAGGCCTATGATCTCACCATGGATTTATTTAAAATGCTGCTTAAGTTAAAATATCAGATGATTGAGGCCGAGGAAAAAACCCAAGGAAAATAAAGAAAATGTTCTTAGTCGCAACTTTGACTGGCCACTTAGGCGATAAAACTACTGTAGATTTTGGTTCCTGAAGGGGGGCCATATAGGGTGCGTAATTATTTAGGAGGTTTGAAATGGCCGGTGTCAATTATACTCAAGGTTTTTCTCCCGTCGATGTGAGCGGGATCCGCATGCAACAGGCCCACGACCCCCTGTCCAACGCCCGTTCGTTCGAAGGAATTTTCAACAAAGTCAGTTATGGCCTCGGCCTCATGGCTCCCGCTCTGAGCACTGGTTTGCAAGCCGGTGGAATCCTGGGAAATAAAGGTTCCGCCATTACCTCAACAGCCTTGATGGGCTTTGCTGGCGGCGGTGGTGGCATCAGTACTCCAGGAATGTCCCCCATGTCCGGCGGTGCAGGTGGTCCCAAATTTAATAGTTGGGGTGCCACATCAGGCACATCGGCCAAATTTTTAGGTGGTGGCATTCCCCTAGGTGATGCCCCCGGATACGGTGCTTCCGGCGGCGGCGTCGGCGGAATTGGTGGAGCACCGGGTTATGGTGGCGCCAGTATGATTCCCGGCGGTGGTGGTGCTCAAGATGCCAGTGCCTTTGATTCTCAGATTGATTCTATGTTCCAAAACAACATGGTCTTCTTGGCCCTGCAGCAAAAGGTGCAGAACGTGTCTCAAATGACGCAAGCTACTTCCAATATTGTCAAGACAGACTCCGATGCCAAATTGAATGCCATTAGGAACATGAGGGCCTAATCCACTCTTAAGTTCGGAATATGCTTTAAAAATAAGGGTAATTTGGGTACTTTAGTGAAGTCCCGATTACCCTTATTTTATATGAGGTGCACATGATTTCCGTACCTAGTGAAGACCTAAGAATTTTATTAGAATCCGGCTACCTTTACCTGGGCATGCTTCGTTATAAAGAAGCCCAAGAAGTCTTTGAAGGCGTCGTTGCCTTAGCGCCCAAGAGTGAAGTTCCCATGGTGGCCCTAGGAAACGTATTTTGTGTGCAGGGAGATTTTGATCAGGCCATCAAGACTTATCACAAGGCCCTTGAGATCGACGATAAAAGCGCCTTTGCCATGGCTTACTTGGGCGAGGCATTGTTGTTTAAGGGCGATGAAAAGGGTGCCTTAAAAAATCTGAATGAGGCCTCTAAATTAGACCCTGAGGGGCCTTCAGGCGAGTTCGCCAGGTCCTTGATTGCACTCATTGAAAAGGGCTTTGTTCCCGATCCAAAGATCCTGGCGCAAAAGGGCAAATAACCATTTCCCCCCAAAGGGTTCCCATGTTTTTTACAGCACGAAAATTCCGCTTCGCCCTACTGGCCTTCATTCTTTTGATCGCCGCCTGCAGTCAGGAAAACCTCTATCAAGACCTCACCGAACGAGAGGCCAACGAGATTTTAGTGGTGCTGTTTCAAAACGGTATCGAGGCCAATAAGGTGCGGGTCGAAGGGTCCCAAGAGGTCAACTATACGGTTCAGGTCCCTAAAAATGCCATTCGCGAGGCGCGGCAACTCTTGGTGCAACACAATATGCCCCGAAAAAAAGAGCTGGGATTCTCAGGCATCTGCAAAGAAAAGGGCTTGATCCCCACTCCAGAAGAAGAAAAGTGCCGCAAACTACTGGCCCTCAAGGGTGAAATCATTAACTCACTAGAGCGGGTTCCCAGTGTCATCGATGCCGATGTGGTGTTGAACATTCCTATTATCGACGAATTTGCCACCGGAGATAATGCCAAAAAGAAACCGACCGCGTCGGCGGTCATTCGAGTGAATAAAGAGCAATCTTCCACTTATGAAGTTCGTGAAGTCAATATCCAGAGATTTATCTCAAACGCCGTTGAAAACCTCGATCCGCGCGATGTGACCGTTATCATCAGTTACGTGGAATCCCCGATGAAGGTACTGGCAGAGGGCCCCAAGACCCCTGCAGCGACCGGTGCAGAAGGGCAGGCGATAGTCGCTCCAGGTGTGCTTTCTACCATTGCAGGTTTAACCCTGCACCAAGAAAGCCTACAGAGATTTAAGGTCTATGCCGTGATCTTCTTGGTGATTCTCATCGGAGTGTCGGCGGCCTTGATCCTCAACGTGATCAAACTCACCAAATTGCGCCAAGAGCTCAAGGTTTCACGGGCTCACGGAGCTTCGGCAGGGGCCCTTTCAGCAACCCCGCTGCTAGAAGAGGGTTCCCAAGGCCCGTCGCCTCAATTACAATCGGGAGAAGGGGAGCGGGCTGAGTCTCCTCCTCAGGGCCAGGCGCGCTAGTTCGAAAAAAACATGCCGCCACACAACTTTTGAAACCGGTCCACCCGATAACTAGCCTGTAATATGAGGGATATATTGGAGTTTTTATGAGTTTTGATCCTATCACCCCACAAGCTGGCACCCCCCAAATGATCCAGCATACCAGCATGCGCATGGTTCAAGGTGGGTCTGCCCTCGATAAGCCCACCTTTGGTGAAACCTTCATGTTGGGCCTGAAAAAGTTTGGTGCGGTCTTTGCCCGAATCGGGGCCAGTGTCTTAAAGTTCTTTCCAGGTTTCGGTACCGTGGCTTCTGCGGGCCTTTATGGCATCAGTGAATTGGCACAAGGGGCCTACGAACGCCAGGTGACCAAGAAAATGGGCGAATTGCAGCGGGATGAAATGGCCGCTACCGCCAATTATCAAATGATCACTCCAGGATTCGGAATGTTCTCAGGTCCTGGTACTCCAGATGTTCAAGATGGTTTTGGGCAAGAAAAATTAGGAGTGGTGCTAAACCGAGAAGTTGCTGCTCGAAACGAAGTAGAACACTTCTCTTTAGCCGGATAAATATCCTTGGGAAGGTGAGATCATGTCTCATTCGGTATCTAAACTAAATTCAAATTATCCTATTTCCAATTTTCAGACAGAAGCTTCACAGCCTGCGGCAAAGCCCCAGGAGACTGAGTCTCGCGCTTTAGTCGATTTTATCGTCGATCAATTTAGAGATATGCCTCGAACCACTCGTCCTTTGAATGAAGCGCAGCATACGGGGGCCCGTCGCAAAGTCTTCAGCCGATTGGTATCCGATACCTTAACCAAACCTGGGCACCCCTTTTCGGGGATCAAAGGCAAAATGCGAGAAGAGATGATTCAAGCCATTACCGAAGAATTGGTTCACTCTCATTACTCCGTGTAACTCTCCCGCCTTCACGCAATATTCACACGTTCCCCATTTTTACGTCTTATAGAACCACTAGACCTTCCTTCCAATTCGAAAGCATTCGAAGTCTTGTCCGTTGTGGTTGCGGCATTCGGATTCAGGTCGAATGGAGGTCAAGAAGCCTCGCTACGGCTAAATTTTTGTGGTGGCTGGGATATCTTGGGAAACAGGCCTAAAGATGATTTTTGTCCAGAAATTGACGAATTTGTGGGGTGAAGACCCCAGAGGTGGGAAGTATCCCCTCAATTTTTGCACTTATTTCACATTTTTGCTTGGAGTGGGTCTAGAGGCTTATCGGGGATCTGTCAGAAAAGTTGTTGTTTTTCAGGTCCTTATTATTTTGTTTTCCTTATATTTTTTAAGCAACTCCTTGGCCGGCATCTTGCATATCTTAAAAGCATCGGGAATAGGGGTTGTCAGGGGCATCGGCATTGAATAGAGGGAGAACCGAATGAGCAGAGTAGCAACACAGCGAGATTCAAAAGGAAAATCATCCTCCAGCGTTAAGCCTGTTTTGGCTGCCCAGGCCAAAGAGCTGGTGGATCGAGACCAACTGGTGGAGCAATATCTCCCCTATGCCTCTTCCATCGCCAATAAGGTGGCTCAGACCTTATCCAATGATGCCGATATTGAAGAAATTGTCAGTAATGCCCGGCTCGGTCTTTTAGAAGCCGCCAAGCGATTTGATCCCAAATACAACGTAGATTTTAAGACTTTCTCTTATTACCGTATTCGTGGGGCTATTTATGACGGATTGCGCAAGACTGGTTGGATTCCCCGTTCTCTGTATTCCAAAATTAAGTTTGAACAGGCCGCCAATGAATACCTGCAAACGGCCTCCGATAATGGTCCGCTAAAGCGCAGTGATAATGAAGCCGGCGAAATCTATGACACCGTGAATTCCTTGGCCTCCATTTACATCATCAGCATCGACTCCGGCGAAGAGACCATGGAGATCGAAGATCAGAAGGCCAACGATATTGAACAAAAGGCCGAGTTCCAAAAGATTAAAGAATATATGCGTCAGGCCATCGAAGAACTGCCTGAAAAAGAGCGAAAACTGATCAAAATGTACTACTTCCAAAATAAGACCTTAGAAGAAGCCGGACACAAGCTAGGTCTCTCGAAATCGTGGACCTCCCGGCTTCATGCTCGGGCCCTGGGGCTTTTATTCAAGAAAATCAGTCTGATACAGCTAAAGACCCAGCACCAAAACCGCATGGATGTTCGACAGGCCCAGGCCTAAGCAAAATTTTTTTGATACGGGAGAAACTCCTTAGGGAGCCGTGGACGATACGTAAAGTGAGGAAAACGAAATGGATCCAATTACAGCACAATTAACCAATTCAGCCCTGAAACAAGCGGCCT
>JAJFLL010000072.1 GCA_021772695.1 Deltaproteobacteria bacterium | reverse complement strand
AACTCATATTGCAATTGGGTCAGGGTATGCCGGTCTTTGGGATCGGTGGGATCCAAGCCATTCATTAGCTCTCGCAATCGCTTCATGGCGGCCCGGTCGCTTTCCATGGACTGAACCAAGTTGGCCATGACCCCATTGGCATTATTATTATCGCCCAAGAGCCCTTGAAGCCACATGCGGGCCGTAGGGTTTTCAATACTGTTGACGTAATCCACAGTGCCCTGGTCGACCCATTGACCGCCTGCACCGGGCATGCCGCCACCCATTCCCGCACCTCCGGGCACTGGCGGTGGCGGTGGGTAAGCTCCTCCACCGCCGGTCGGAGGCGGTGGCGGTGGTGCACCGCTACCAAGAGTCTTCGGACCCCCTCCACCGGTACCATATGCCTTAGGAGCTCCGCCTGAAGCTGGGACCCCGCCAGATGGCGGTGGAACGTTGCCTCCGCCGGTGCCATAGCCCTTGGGACCAGAACCCGATGCAGACCCGCTGGTAGGAGCTGGTGCACTGCCTCCCGTTTGGACCGGGGGGGTGTCACCTTGGGGGAAAAAACCATATTCTAAAAGCATCTGCCAATGATGGAATTGCTCGGGGCTCATCCAGCCCTCTTCGACCAAGCGAGACTGCTTGTCGCCAAAAAGCAGATCTTCTGGCAAAAAATCACGGCCCGCCACCGGGCCGGGGTTTCGGTCGGTACTGAAAAATTTTTGATAGCGGGCACTAGAGGGATGATCGACTTCGGCTGCCAAGGCACGGGAGCGGTCTTCGCCGTATCGCCAATCGACGATCTCAGAGAGGGCTTGGCGGGTCACCCGAAAGTATTGGGTCAAGAGCGGGGTGTCTTGCATGATCTTTTCGACCGCACCGGTCTGCTTAAGCCATGCTTCAATTTTATCTTGATCAATGCCCTGCTGAGAGAGCTGATCGGCCAATAATTTAGCCTGTTCTACATTGGATTGGGAAACTTGTTTTGCCATAACGCTATATCCTTTGGAACACTCCTAATTTTTCTCACACTCTGCGATCTCTTGAAGGATCTTTTTCTTTAAGAACCGAGCCCGGTTCGCCCAGGGGTCTTTACCCTTCGGGTCTAATTGAATGGCCTGTTCGAGATCTTCTAAGGGCTGGTCCTGCAAGCCCATCAGATAATAGACCTCACCTCGATTGACATAGGCCGTAATATCATTGGGATCAATTTCAGTAGCCACCGTGTATTCCGCTAAGGCATCGAAGTAGTTTTGCTCCTTCTGATAAATAGCACCTAAGCCCGTGTGAAAATAGGCCACGGTATGATCCAACCAACAAAGTCCCTTAAACAGGACCTTGGCCTCTTCAAGACGGCCTCCCTTGAATTTCAAGTAGGCCTGCTCAGCAATATCAAAGAGCATCTTTTTGGGGATGCCCTGGGTCTCGGCCCAAGTGGCATCGCCCTCCATGTAGGCCTCTAAATCTTGGAGGGCCTGTTCGCAGTCCTTCGGATCGGTGCGGGCTACGATTTGATTGATGGCCTCAATCCACTCGGCAGGAGGGGCCTCGGGCCCGGAGCCTGCGTTGGATTTGGCTGACTTGTCTTGATCCGCCATAACTCGCTTTCCAAATTCATAAAGGGTGACGCTAAGTTATGCTAAAACGTCAGCCGGGGATAAGACAAGTCAAAATGCCTTGGTACCTTTCTCTAAGCGGCCTGCGCCCAGGATTTGCAATATTCCCGGAAATAGCGGCTCGCAAAACTTGATACCGGTTTACCGAATCGACATGACACGCTCAGCGGTACGGAATTCGTTATCCCGCATGGAAGCGTAGGCCTGATACAGGTTGTCTAGATCCCGCTTCAAGGTCTGAAGCACGTCGACTAATTCTCGTTCGGTATTTTGTAATTCACCCATGAGCTGCGTGCTCAACTGCACGAACTGGGTATACTTTTGCGCCTGATCTTGGGCCCGAGCTGCCGATTGAGGATTTTGTCCGGCGTAGGCCCGAGGCGGCTTATGATTGGCAAAATTTCGAATCACGCGTGATCGGGCTTTTCGAACCAGACCCAATTTTTTCACCACACCTCGGGTGAAGGCGCGAAGATCTCGATCCACTAAGGCCGTATAGGCGCGGAGGGCACCGGTGATATCACCCATCATGATAAGCAACAGAATCATATGCATCTTGACCATCTGCTCTTTGCCGGATTTCTTCATCTGGCGATTGCCATCGACGGCATCGTTATACATTTGTTGCTGCTGAAAATATTGTTCAAGGTAGTTATTGCCCCAACTGTTGTACTTGGCGTTGGCATTCTGCGGACCGGAACCATAGCCCATGTATTTATTGGTCAGGTTTGAGTTGGTATTTTTATGACCGTAGAGGAAATAATCGACATCGGAATCACTTAAAGGCATGCCGTATTCTTGCTCTAAAATTTGTTTGATCTGTTGGGGGGAATAGCCCTGCTGTTTTAGCTGTTGGGCCTTGCCGGCCATTTCGTCGCCGAAACCGGAATCGCCGAAATCACCGGCTCCTGATACTCCACCGGTGCCACCGCCGAAACCAGGCTGGCTGCCATAATACTTGCCGGCATTGGGGTTGGTGTAACCGGTGGACCCAGAACCCTGCTTATGGGTTTCATTGGGCTTGCCATAGTTTTTATCAAAACCGTAATCGGGCTCATCCCAGTATTCTGTGGAGCCGTCTTGTGTGGGATCGGGGCTGTTGGGTCCATCTACGGGGCCTGGCATGGCATTTCTCCTTAAAAAACAAGGGGTTAAACATTTATCCCCTTGAAAGGGTTATCGGGTTTCCCTAGGGCATAAGTTGCTTGTCTGAGACTAGCTCAAGTGGCTCTATTTTAACGCCTTTTTAGTGGCAGTACCAGCGGGCCCCAACTTAGCGGATAAAAAAATCTACCATTTTTTGCACCGTACCCAAGTACCTTAAAAACCAGTCCTTGAGCTGATAGATCACCAGAGGCAAGGCGAGGTAAACCATCAAGACCCCGAGAAAGCCTTTAATATTAAAGCCCATTTCAAAGACATTCACCATGGGGGCCACCCGGTTGGTCAGGCCTAAAATGATGTCGGCGATAAATATGGCCACTAAAACCGGGGCCCCGAGTTGCAGGGCAATGACCAGGGTATCGGCGCTCAAGCGTAGAATAAAATGCAAGATTGGTTCAAAACCCGGCGCGATGTCGGGGAACTGCAAAATCGGAACCGCTTCAAAACTATGACCGATGGCCTGAATGAAGATACGGTGTCCCCCGACCAGCAGGAACAACACGATGGATAATTGATAATAAAAAATACCGAAGAGGGAGGCCTGGGACCCAATACCTGGATTAAAGATCTGTGCATTGGCCAATTGCCGTTGGTTGTCGATCATATTTCCTGCAGCTTGAATACCGAAGAAGACCAAACCTCCGGCGAATCCCAGAAGAATTCCAAAGAGCGCTTCCTTGAGGAATAGCGTAAAAATGACACTCATACTCGTTGGCAAGGCACCGGTAGTCATGCCACTTACCGGACCATAAAAGAACAGGGCGAGAATCAGGCTGGCGGCCACTCGGATTCGGCCTGGAATAGGCCTGGCGCCTAAATAGGGAATGAACATGGCCAAGACGAAGATACGAGCGAAGATCAATCCACCGATGAGCAGATGACGGAAAATATCAATGTGCAGACCGTATTGTTCGAGGAAGTTTTTTCCGGCACCGATTCCAAACATAGATTAAGGAGCCATTTATTCAGATTCTAAGGAATTCCGTTTACTTGATATACGAGGGAAATCCACTCAAGAGGGCCTGGGAAAAACTGACCAATTGGGCCATCATCCATGGACCCATCAATGCAAGGGTAATAAAGACCATGACCAATTTTGGCACAAAGGTGAGGGACTGCTCTTGAATCTGGGTGGTTGCCTGCACCAGGCTGATCATCAAACCCACCACCAAGGCTACCACGACGGCAGGACCGGAAAGAATAAGAGTCAGAAACAGGGCTTGTTTGCCTATAGCGAGTACGTAGTTTTCCATGTGCGCCTTAAGTGTATCCCAAAATTAATCCGCGTGTAATCAAATACCAACCGTCTACCAAGACGAATAATAGTAATTTAAAGGGTAAAGACACGGTGATGGGTGACAATTGGAACATGCCCAAGGATAGCAAAATATTTGCCACCACCATATCGATGACTAAAAATGGCAAAAAAATCACAAAGCCGATCTGAAAGGCCTCAGACAATTCACTGATGACGAAGGCGGGCATTAATACCATAAAATCTTGCTTGCCGATTTGGTCACGATCCTCGGCAGATCTCATCTTTCGGGCCAAATTATAAAACAGGGCCCGGTCCTTAGGATTGGCATGCTTCTCTAAAAAAAGCCGTAGAGGTTCCCTGCCCTTTTGAAAGGCCTCCTGTACCAGGCCAAAGGTAGCCGTAGAAAAAATTCCTTGATTGGATTGAGTTTCGACCACACTGCCCACCTGCCGGTAGGTCTCGAGGCCCACGGGGATCATGATATATAAAGTCAATATCATGGCCAGGCCCGTAACCACCTGGTTGGGGGGAATCTGCTGGGTGCCTAAGGCGGACCGAACCAGGCCTAATACCACGACGATCTTGACGAAGGAGGTCACCATCACCAAAAGCACGGGAACCAAGGCCATGGAAAAGAGAGCTAATAAGATTAATAGCGGCTTACTGACAGGAGTGTCGAATTTGCCTTGGGCAAATACATCTGCGGCACCTAATAATAACCCCAGAGACAATATACAGGCGAAAACCCAAGCAGCCTTACTGCGTGGCCAGAATGAAATTTTGGTTTTTCTATTTGTTTGTCGTTTCATTTTGATTCAATTCGGCCAACAACGACATTTGATGTTCCGTGACGCCGACTAAAAATCTTCTTCCTTCAATTCCCAAAATCATTACAGACTTTTTCGCATCTAGGGGCATTCGTTCTATTATTTGCAGGTCGGAATCTCCCTTTGGGGCCCGGTTCATGGATAACCGCGGTAAGATAAACCTTAGCCCGATGACGGCCAGGGCCAAAACCACCACCATGGCTAATATAGTTTTCAAAAAAAGCCATGTAAAATCCACGGAAGATTGACCGAATTGCGCGGCCGTATCTTCAGGTTGGCCCATGGTCTCCGAGGTCTGGGTCTCTTGCAGTGTTGAAACATTCTCGGCAGGCCTAGTTTCTGCCGCCCGAAGAACTCCTGGCATCCCTAGAGAAAGCAAAAACAATAGGACCACAAATCGTTTAAAAAGGATCATTAAAATATTTTGATAATTCGAACGCCAAGTTTGCCGTCGATTTCTACCAACTCGCCCTTGGCCATGAGTTTTCCGTTAGCCACCAAGTCAACGGCCTCATTCGGAAAACGATTTAGCTCAACTACTTCGCCTTTTTTTAATGAGATGAGATCACCCACGGTAACGGTTTTCTTTCCCAGAACAGCAACTACCTGAACAGGCACATCTTCTGCCAAAGCGGCCATACCTGAAGGGTTTCGTGATGTTTTTGCAGGGCTCGCAGCAGCAGTCTTAGGGGCACTTGGTGGAGGGGGCTTTGCTGCACCCGATGGCGCAGGAGGCCGCGGTGCCTTCGGCGAGGGAGCAGTCGGTGAGGATTTCCCTGCAGGGTTGGTGACATCCATATCACTAAAATCAAAGGGATCGGCTTCACCACTTTTGGAAGTATCGGCAAAGGGATCTACGTCACCGCCCATGTCATCAAAGTCAAAATTGGAACCATCGCCGCTTTTTTCAGGATTGCTCATACCTGGCCTCCGTAATAATCCAACACCTTCACAACCAATTTACCCTCACTGTCAATCACCTCGGCTAATAATCCTTCTGGGTATCGCTCCCCTACCCTTAGGATGGTTTTACCGGTAACGCCATGGGGCCCCATACCACCCAAGGTTTCATCAAACAAAATGACATCTCCGGCTTCAAGCTGGTCCCTTTCGGAACTTTGCAAAGTGGCCCTGCCGATCTCTGACCAAAGGGAAGCCCCGATGTGACTTGCCCGGTTCAGACCTTGCTCAATTCGGGCTTCTTCCCCGGGGGAACTCAAGCCCGCCACCAGGTCTTCACGCAGCAATACCCCTTCTACCAGAGGGTGGGGGAAATATACCTTAAGATACCCCCCCTGATCTCCGAGGCCCAGGAAAAATTTAAAAATAATGCCAAGTTCTTCGGCATGGCTTAGGTCCCCCATCAATTTGGCCTCTTGCACCGACTTGATGAGCCGAATATGCGTGGGGCCCGAAATCGTCAGGTGTGTTTTAAAGAGGTGAAGCGCTCGCGCCACCAAAAATTCCATGACCCCTTCTTCCATGGGGCTTAAGGGTAGAAATTCTTTTGGGGCTTTTCCTGGCCCGCCTAGCAATTTATCGACCCACCGGCGCCCCAAGGAATAATCGAGTTCCACCAATATTTTTTGTTGCTGAGGTTCCACTTGAAGCACCCAACCCAAACAAGGTGAGGCCACTTGGTCGAGAAAACCTTTCAAAGGGGTTTCATCGTACCCAACAAATTTAAGGGAAGCACCCAACCCCAGACCTTGATCAAATTCTTTGATAAAACTCTCACCGAAGCCGTCTTCCCCGCAAAACTGAGGGCAGGCCTCAAGGAGGGCTTGATTGAGGCTTAAAAATTGAGTCGATATTTTCTTTAATTTGGAAAAATGAAACGGCCGAATTTTCTTTTTTGCCATGAAGGCTCCCTCAACTCAGGGTGACTTGGATCGAACGAACATCGATGTTTTTCTCACCCAAGGCCGCTGCAATCTTGTCACGTTCTTCTTTAAATGTGGTCTCAACATCTCGGTTAGGTACTATAAATTCGATGCTGATTTCTTTATTTTTGGAACTTACTCTAAGTTTGAGACCATTATAAAAATTGTCATGAAAATCAATTTGGATCTCCTCGCCAAGTTCCTTGCTGCGCATCATTGTGACAGATTGAACGATCTGGTCAAGCACGGCCTTTGGTAATTCTCGCGGGGCCCCGGCGGTCTCGGCAGCCTGGACCTCAGCCACTTTCTGAAAGGAAAAGATCGGACTGGGGGCGACCACCTCTTGGCCTTTTTTGGGTTGAGCATCTTTGGAGTTCTGGGCCGTCTGATGAGCCGATTCCTTTTTCTGAGAATCGCCTTCCTGACCCTCTTCGGACCCACCGCCCTGGCCTTGCCCTTGAAAACTTTGTTTGGCCGATACCCGTCCTTTGACGGCTCCACTTCCTTCGCGGGTATTTTCACTTTTCTCACCACGATCATTCACTTTTCGATCATCGTCATCGCCGGAATCATCATGAGAGTCATGATCATCGTCCCGACGTGTCTCAGAAAGCTTGGCGTCAAATTTGCTAACTTCTGCCGAAGACATGGGAAGTGGTACATTGTCGGCCATGGAATCCAAAACATTATCAAAGGCACTCTTCATATTTTTCTCGGTCCCTTTGGCGCCTTGCTGACCCGACTGGGTTTGAGTGCCCGAGGCTTTTGCAGGATCTGTTTTGACTTTTTTTTGTGCGGCGCGAAGCGCATCGGCTCTGGCCTGCTCGCCTGCGCTAGTTCGATTGACATCACTCATGACATATCTCCTCGGTTATTCTTCATAGACCGGAGTTGATGGAGTGTATTTCCCAATTCATTCATCACTTTTAACTCTTCTCTTTCGAGCTCGTTTTTAATTTTTTTCTTCCAGAGCTCTTTATGCTTTTCCATGATTTTAACCTCTTTACAGGCATCAATATAGTCTCGTTTTGCCTGGGCTACTCTTTCCTCGGCCTTTTCAATGACCTCTTTTTGCTCTTTTATTTCTTCGTCTTTCTTCTCTTCGTCTTCGATGAGCTTTTTGATGAAATTCATATGGGTGTGAGATTCAGAAACCTGGGACTCGCCGCTTGCAACCCTAACCGCATGATCCCTCCGTGAATCTTCTCGGCGTTGAATGATTTCTTGTTTTTCTTCCTCAAGCTCTTTTAATTTTTCCTCTTCTTCTTTAAGGGCCTTAAAGGCTCTCCCTAATTCAATTTCACAATTACGCTTGTTGCGATGCTTGACGGTAAGCATCGCCTCTAAGCGATATTTTTCTTTCTTTGCCATCGCGATTTAAACCCATGAGGAGCTGTCTTTTGCATGCATTATAAAAACATCTCCTTCATTTGCTGGGAACTGTCATTAAAATGGACGGCATCGCTGATATTTTGTTTTAAAAACTGATTTACCTCTTCGATTTTTTCGATGGCAAAATCTACTTTGGGATCGGAACCCGTTTCGTAGGCACCGATTAATATCAAATCTCTTTCTTTTTCGTAGTTGGCACAAACCTCACGAAGTTTTCGTGCAGCCATTTCATGTTCTTCATCGACTATGCCCGTCATGACACGACTAATAGATTCGGCCACATCGATGGCAGGGTAATGCCCCCTGGCAGCCAAATCTCGGGACAATACGATGTGCCCATCTAAAATGGATCTTACTTCATCGGCCACGGGCTCCGTCATATCATCGCCTTCAACTAAGACGGTGTAGAAGGCAGTTATGGAACCATGAGCGGAATTCCCGGATCGCTCTAATAATTTGGGCAATGTGGAAAACACCGATGGAGTAAATCCTTGGCGGGCCGGGGGTTCTCCCACGGCCAAACCGATTTCTCTCAAGGCCCGAGCAAAGCGGGTCACGGAGTCCATCATCAACATGACTTTTTTGTTTTGATCGCGAAAATACTCTGCAATAGCCGTCGCCACATAGGCGGCCTTCGCTCTGACGAGTGACGGTTGGTCTGAGGTAGAAACCACCACCACGGAGCGTTTCATCCCCTCTTCCCCTAAGTCTTTTTCTAAAAAATCTCTTAATTCTCTGCCACGCTCTCCAACCAGACAGATCACATTGACATCGGCTTCGGTATTGCGAGCCAACATGCCCATGGTGGTGGATTTTCCCACACCGGCAGCTGCAAAAATGCCGACCCTTTGCCCTTCTCCCACCGTCAACATGGAATCAATGGCCTTGATGCCCACAGAAATGGGCTTGGTAATGCGTTTTCGAGTCAAGGGATCAGGCGGAGAGGCCATGACAGGGTACTCTGTGGTCCATTCTAGGGGCCCGTGTGGCACTTCATCCATGGGGTCTCCCAAACCGTCAAGCACCCGGCCTAAGAGGCCCTCGCCGACACGAACCAAAAGGCAATTGCCTGTAGGCACCACCTCATTACCCGGACCGATCCCCTCTAAATCGCCAAGGGGCATGAGCAATACTTCTTTGTCTTTAAAACTGACTACCTCGGCCTTGATGGGGTTGCTCTGGTGAAACGGATAAATGTAACACAGTTCTCCCACACGAACTCCGGGAATGATCGCCTTTACCACCAAGCCTTGTAACTCAGTAACCTTGCCTTTGATGCGGTAAGTAGAAAGAGAATGAACCTCGCGGTAAAATTTTCTTAAATCTATTTGCGGGGGCTCAAAATCGGCAAAAAACTGTTCGGCGGTAAGAGGTTCCATTTATAACCCCAGCGCTTTTTTAATGGCATTGAGTTGGGTTTCGAGTTGGGCATCGATGGTGCCAATATCGGTATCGACAATACAGCCTCCTGGCTTTACCTCATCATCTTCCCGAAAACTTAGGACCACACTACTGTCGAGAGCGCTCAATAGTTCCTTTTCATTTTTTTTCACCTTACCGTAATCTTCCGAATTGAGCCGCACGATAATTTTATCACCGACGGCATCGGTTAAGGCGAGTCGAATGACATTGAGAATCGCCTTGTCGTTTTCGGTAAATTCCCTACCGATAACTTTTTTAGCGATCTCGAAAACTAGTTTAACAATCTCTCTTTCATTATCAGAAAATAATTTGGTTCGCAGTTCTTTGACTCTCACCAGCATTTCTAGGGCATTTTGCAGCCCCTCTTGCTTTCCGATTTCCATTCCCTCTTGCTTGGATTTTTCCATTTCGGCCTGGACCTGAGAAAGGAGGTCCTTGGCTTCAAGCTTGATCTTTTTGGCATCTTCACGGGCCTGGCTGATGATTTCTTTTGCCTGAGCTTCCGCGGTGATGATCTCACGATCGATGACTGCACCCGCGGCTCGTGGACTACCGACCGGCGTAGGGATATCGGCTTCGACTCGGTCCTTGAGATCGAGCCGGCTTTTGTATTCATTGCCTTTAAGAATTTTGGCCATGGAAATCCTTTTTAAAATGGCTGGTGGTATTACAAGTCTATATAAAGATTCGCCATTTTCCAACGACATCTATTGGTATCGTCCTAGGGGAACCTATGAGTTGTTAGAATAGAAAATATAAAGAAAACAAATAGTTATAGCAACAAATCTTATTCGACCTTGGATAGGGCTTGGCGGATTCGCTCCCGGCTACGGTGGATACGTTCCTCAGTGTTTTGAGGAGTGTTTTCATCTAGATAGCGTTTTAACAGATACCCCTGCTTAGGCGGCAAGCGGTAGACGAAGAATTGCCCCACATCGGCATCGGCCTTGCCAATGGCTCGAGAAAAGACCCCAAAACCGATTTCATGGACCATGGCTTCGGGGGAAAGCTTTTCTAAATCAAGTTCTAGGATGTGCAATTGGGCCTCGCGCTGGCCGGGCTGTTC
>JAJFLL010000071.1 GCA_021772695.1 Deltaproteobacteria bacterium | reverse complement strand
CAAAAGGCACTGAAGCCAAGTGAAGTGATCGATTATGCCGACCATCATGCGGGGACCATGGCCATGGGAGCCGGTCGATTGAATCCGTATAAGGTGGGTATCGAATTATATCGTGATATCGAAGACCGATGGAACAAAGGTAAGTTTGGAAAAGAATATGATGAATTCGATGATATGGTGGTTCGGAAAAAGTGGAATAAAAATCTTGGATTAGGCCGACAAAAAATATTTGAGGTCAGAAAATTATATAATGATCTTACTTTTATCGATACGTTTTTGACTGAAGATTTCTGCAAGGACCATAAGTTCTTTGTCTATGCCTATGACGAGGCGAAACACCATTATGAAATCGCCAGTCGCGAATTCAAAAAAATCAAACAGCAATTTTTATTTAATTTGACCAACCGCGGGCAGCCTTTTGTCAGAATCACCAATGCTAATTTCGATAATCGTGGGGAGCTATACCTGGTTCACAAAAATGAAGGGGTCGATCTCAAATTGGACTATGCACAAGACACCCTGAAAAATTTATTTTTCATGTGGAAGCGCCCGGTAGTTTTAGAGACTCAACTAGAGGGTAAAGATAAAATACTACGCTACGATGGAAGTGAATTCCAAGATTCCAAGAAAGTCGCACAAGTATAATATTATGTGGTTAGTACCTTGACGGCTTCTCGGTATTTGGCCGCGGTCTTTGTCACTATATCTTCAGGTAGGGGAGGTGGCGGTGAGTTTTTATCCCAATCAGTAGATAATAGATAATCTCTTACTAATTGTTTGTCAAAACTGGGAGGGCTTATTCCGGTTTGGTAACCAGAAACCGGCCAAAAACGAGAGGAATCGGGAGTCAGTACCTCATCGATCAAGATCAACTTGCCATTATGTAAACCCATTTCAAATTTTGTGTCGGCGATAATAATTCCGCGACTTTTCGCATGTTCTGAGGCTAAGGAATAAATTTTTAGACAAATTTCCTTGGCTTTTTCAGCTGTTTCCGATCCCACCAGATCAATCATTTTTTGGAATGAGATATTTTCGTCATGTTGGCCCTGCTCGGCCTTGGTCGACGGAGTAAATATGGGTTCGGGGAGATTTTGGGCTTGAGCCAATCCCGCCGGCAAGGAGATGCCGCATACGGATCCGGTTTTAAGATATTCATTAAACCCGCTACCTGCCAAATAGCCGCGCACGATCAATTCTACTGGTAGGGGCTGAGTCTTGATGGCGATTTCAGAACGACCGGCCAATTGGTTTTTTTCTTCGGCGCTTAAATCGAGGTCATCGAGAGTTTTTTTCGAAAGGTGATTGGGAATCAAATTTGAAAATTTTTTCATCCAAAATCGAGAAATTTCAGAAAGTAGCGCGCCTTTTTCTGGAATTGGAGTGGCAAGAATATGGTCGAATGCAGAAATGCGATCGGAGGCGACTAAAAGGATTTCATCACCAAGGTCATAAACATCTCGAACCTTGCCGCGAAATAATAAGGGAATATTGCTTAAATGGGTTTCTTGCAGAGCTAGACTGGCCATGCGCAGAGCCTTATTCAATTTCTTTTGGCAGTGAATCTAGATCAACGCGAACTTTTTGGGCGGCGATTTCTCGCAGAGAAGTGACCACGTCTTTATTCTTACTGGGAAGCAAGCGATGGGAGCCTCGGGCCAATTGTCGAACCCGGCGGGCGGCCAGGTGGACCAAGGCGAAGCGGTTGGGAACATATTCTAAACAATCTTCAACGGTAACGCGGGCCATAGTGATTCCTTATGCTTCAATAGTACAGGCGACCACAACTAAACCCATTTGAGATCAAGATGCAAGCGGCTTTGCTCGGGTTTTTTAACTTCAAGAGTTTGAAATTCAAATGGTTTTTAATAGTGCCCTAAGGGGAGTTCCAAGGAAGACCTGAAAAAGTTCAATAATAATAAGTGGTTGAAATAGGACAGGGCCAGTGGGCCAGTTTGGCACAGCCGCTGCAATGTCACGGGGAAAGAAACGTCTCCCCCAACTAATGCCTCGTCTCAAGACCCCAATGGCCCCTGGTTCTTCCCCTGGAATCAGGGGCCTCTTCTTTTGTGGGGGGCTTTTAGGTCGGGCAAGGCTGGTGGAATCGGCATCGAGACGTTCTTCTTTAGAATCAAAATTCCGACACCTCCGATGACGGTGAGCCCAGCACCGAGAGCGGTCCATGTTCCGGGTACCTCCTCAAAGAATAAGGCTCCCCATAGAAAACTAAATAATACGCCGGCATAGGCAAAGGGGGCCACAAAAGATGCTTCGTCATGCTTGTAGGCATAGGTCATCCACAATTGACCTAGGGTTCCCAAAATCCCGGTACCAATTAGCATGAGCCATTCCTTGGGATGGGGCCAGACCCATTGGGTAAGCATGGGAAAAAACGATAATAGGGCGGAAGTAGCCATGAAATAAAATGCCATCGTCCAGAAGGTATCGGTTTTGTGCAGGTGTCGAATGGACACATAGGCTCCGGCGGCAAAAATTGCGCTGGCCAATGCGGCCAATCCCGCCAGATTAAATAAGTGTCCGGAAGGCCTTAAGACCACCGAGATGCCGGCAAAACATAATATAGTCAATAAAAGTAGGTTGCGATGAAAGGGTTCTGAGAGAAAGAACACTGATAAGATAATGACAAAAAAGGGAGTCGTTTGGTGCAATACAGCCGCATCACCGAGGGCGATTTGGGATAAGGCAAAAAAATTCAAACACATGGCGGTAAAGCCCGACAGGGAACGAAGCAATAAAAACTTTTGATTGGATCCTTTGATTTTAACACCACGCAAAATCATGGCGAAAAATATAATAACCGCTGATACACCAGCCCGAAAAAAGGTGATTTGAAATAGGGGGATATGGTCGGAAGAGGCCTTGACCAAGGCGGCCATGGCCGAAAAGGCCAAGCCGGCACCGATCATGGCGAGAGGAGCGCGACCTATCCATTGTTTCAATTTATGTACCAATCGAGTTCTCCAAAAAAAAACTAAACCAGACTAAGGGGTTAGCCGTTTAAGGGATTTCTAGCGAATGAAATCAACAGGATTTGACTCAATGCGCCTTGTGTTTCCAGCTTAGGTGAATCACAATTCCACCAACCTTGGGCCTTGGTTTATCTGGTTTTTATATGACTAAAGAGTATTTCACCTTTGACGAAGTAAATGAGCTAATTCCACAACTGGAATACCATTTTCAAAAACTTTTATTTCATAAAAAAGAGATGGCGCAAAATTCTCAACACTTAAGAAAGGTGGGAGTGATTCCCCAACTCATTGGTACAATTTCCGCAAAAGCAACGATGAAGGTTCATCAACTACAGGCTGAAGTCAGAAAGCATTATCGAGAATATAAAAACCATTTATTTTCCATTGAAAGCCTTGGCGGCGAAATAAAAGACCTTGAATTGGGCCGAGTAGATTTTCCCTCTCGTAAAGAAGGTGAGGACGTCACCTTAACATGGCAATTGGGAGTGACCGAGGGCCCTTGCTTGTTGCCAAAGGAAGAACCTCGAGAAGAAAAAAACACCACTATTCGCGTCGAAATTTCTCCAGACTATACTCTCTAATCCACTATCAGATTTTCATACAATTTTTCTACCTGAGCTTGTGTATCATCCAAGGTTCCTGAATTATTAATGACCCAATCGGCATGCTGGCGTTTTTCTTCCACGTGTATTTGATGTGCAATGAGCCCCAGGGCTTGCTCACGGTTCAAGCTTTCACGGGACATCAACCTTTGGATCTGTATTTCTGGGTCGATGTGAACCACGATGAGTCCGCCGAAGTCGCGGTAAAGGCCGGTTTCTACATGGAGGGCCGCTTCTACCAAAACCAAGGAGCTGCCGGCCTTTTGCAGATCATGGATTTGCTCAGTGATGATTTTCCGGGTTGCGCCATGGGTTC
>JAJFLL010000008.1 GCA_021772695.1 Deltaproteobacteria bacterium | reverse complement strand
CCGACAATTTGCGACTATTCTGTCATACTCACAATCAATACCGCGCTGAAATGTTATTTCCGGCACGGGTCTGGCATTCGCAACGCCCCGCAACGAAGGGCTGAGAGTGATTGGGGTAAGTGCAGAGGGTATAGTTTAGATGGGAGCTGTGCATTGCCTGCAGCTATGCCTGCGGCCTTCTTCAAATGCCACCTAGCAGTGAGCAGGGCACCCTTGCCGTTCAGCTAGCAGTCCCCCTGATCGGGTCTGCCAAGGACTTGCATCTTCTGGTGCCTGCGCCCTGCCGGGCGCACAAAAAAAGGGGCCGGGGATGTCTAAATCCCGGCCCCGTGAGGGTGTCCTATATCGATTAAGCGTTAGGCGGCCCGGCCTGGTTGGCCCGAGGCGTTACCGTACCATTGGCTGGCATCGGGGGCCCGAGGCAACATCTGGGCGGTGCCCTGGAAAATTTGCTGAGAAGTACCAAAGGCCGCTTGTTGGAGTTGTCCGAGGGTTTGTCCCATCATTTGTTGCAGGCCTTGAATAGAGGCCTGGGTCATTTGATTGGCAAAGCGTTGTTGCTCCTGATCTTGCGCCAATACATGATTGAAGGCGGCTTGACCCATTCGATCGGCCCGATCTTCTTCCCGCTGACGATCCTGAACCTGGGTTTGGTATTCACGGGTTTCGCGTTCACGAGAAGCCACAGCTTCCCTTTCTTCTCTAGCCATCCCTCGCTGAAACCGCTGTTGCCGGTTCAAGCTCGAATCGTCCATGGGCGCAGCCGGAACACGTCGGTCAATTTCTTGAGCAAAGGTTTCGCTACCCCGCACCCGTTGGCTGAACTGGGTGAGTTGAGAGGTCAATCCTTCCCGATCGGATAAAAGTCTTTGGATCTCGGCCGGTGAATCCTGGATGCCACGATGAAATAAAAATCTTTGGGCATCGGTGGTAGCCCGCTCATTGCCACGACGGTGATTGCCGTAATAACGCCGATCAATACCACTGAAGATGTCTCTAGATTGTTCCGTAAATCTTTGGCGAGCTTGCGCGACCGCATCCCGGTAAATGGGTTGGTCCACTTCCGTAGCCCCTTGGGGAATCGTACGAATCTCTGTCAAAATGCGTCGCCGCGTAGAATTTTCTACGGTTGGGGTCTCACCAGCACCGGGAGCCTGGTAATCTTCCAAGGAACCCTGTCTACGAATCGCTTCTGTGGCAATGGCCCTGGCCTGGGGCTCTGTTATGGTACCTGGGGCAAAACGACGTTGCACTTCAGGAACTAAGTCACCCACATAATCCCCCATCATGGTAGTCCGGATTCTACCGGGACGGTCGGCTGGGTCCTCATCACCTTGGATTCCGACCATCGTCATGAGCTCTTCGCGGGAGCGTCCTAAATATTGCTCCCGAAACATGGCTCGTTCTCCGGCGTTAAAGCCCATTCCAGCCAGGAGGCCTTCATCACCAGCCACGGTGTCCATGGCCGCACGTTGGCGGTCCGTTGCCGCATCCTCGATGGAAAAATCCATATCGCTATTACCCGCTGCGGGAAGATCTTCGTACCCTTGAGACTGCTCTACTTGGGATAAATCGTCGGATGCACCGGCAATGTCGGGGTGGGCCACATCGCCAACTTGAAGGGCCTGTTCTCGCACTTGCCGATAGACGTCTGAGGCGCGATCCACCACAGAGGTTCGAGGCGAAGTTGCACCACCACCGCGAAGCACGGATGCTTCCATGGCGTAAGAAACCTGCGAACCCTCAGGGGCAAAACGGGTGGACTTTCTGGAAGGTCGACGGGTGGTTGGGGTGGAAGTTTCGTAGCCGGCTTCGTAACCGAGATCGTAATCGAGATAAGACATGGGGACACCTCTAGCGAGAAAGGTGCCCTACGCAATAATAGTTCTCGGCTAAGGGGTAGGCAAGAGTTGCCGCTGAGGCTAATAAAATGCGTCTATGATTAAAAAATTTATAAATTATTGAAATTATTAATAATTTTTAACAGACTTGAGCGGGCAAAAAACCCGTTTGGGCGAAGGAATCCATATTGGCCGACCAACCACGGCCCACCAAACCCCGGGCCCGAATCAGGCCTACTTGACGGTGGTAGGCCACCGCTTCGCTGGCCTCACCGGTAGTAAGGGTCGTGGGCGCCCCCACCATTCCCGCATAACTGGCCTGGTCGACTTCTTCGATTTCTAGGTAGCGGTTGCCGATCTCCACATGAGAACTACCCGGAGGGGTGCGTTCTAAGGCGGCCTGCAATTGATAGATGCCGATGGTGCCGGTGCCACCGGTGGCCGCAGAAAACTGCAATCGGGTCTCCCCGCCATAGGCATGGGGGTCTACTTTTAAACTGCCTTGTTGCAGACCTCGGGATTCGAGCGGTTGGGGGTCAAAACCCTCACCCTCATCTTCAGAGCTACCCTGCCCTGACCTTTGGCGCACCAGGCGCACCTGATCTCCCGAATCGGCCAAGATGCTGATGCGACTGCCATCGCCTTTCACAATGCTGCCCAGCACCCGGTGTTCCGTGGCCATCAGGCCTCCGGTCTGATCGGACCCGCCCGTATGGAAGACGGAACCCAACTGCCCTTCATCGAGGGCCCGCTGAAAAGAAGGACTTAAGCTGGCTTGAGAAATTTGGGCGGCGGCTCCTCCGGTCTGGGCTTGGTCGTCGCCACCGGTGTCACCACCAGCTTGTTCACCGGTATCGCTGGCCGTGCCGACCCGCCGAGCCGTATCACCGCTTTCGCCGGTTCCGGTAGTACCGCCATCGCCGGAGTCTTCCACATCTTCGGCATCATCGGTTTCGTCACTGTCTTCAGCGCCTTCGGCTTCTTCGGCACCTTCAGCGGCCGTCAATTCAGGCGGAATCTCGGGAGCTTCAGTAGATAGTTGATCCATGGCTGCCTGAAGTTGTTCGGCCAACTCGGTATCACCCGCATCAAGAGCCTCTTGCTTTAAAGTCTGCAGACGATTCATCTGCAACTGAAACTTTAAATATTGTTTGGCCTGATCGGTGCGGCCACTGGTCTGCAATTGAGAACGGGTTTGGGCAGGCAGGCGGTTGAATGCCTGATCACCGTCTTGGTCGCTGGCACGGGTGCCGCGCAATAACCTGGCTTGGTGCTGACCTTCGGATTCTCCCGTGCCTCGACGTAACGCGGATCGCACTGCAGAACTATCACCGGCACGGGTTTTGTCTGCGCCCTGGGCCTCGCCTTGACGTTTTTCTAGACCGCGCAATCCGGATTCTCGTTTGCTGCGGTGATCGCGGGATTGAGTATCGCCACGGGCTCGATAGGTATCGGAACGTTGTTCATCGGCTCGACTGCTTTCACCTCGATGCCGAGTGGACTGTTCGGCGCGGTCGGAACGACCTTGACCTTCGGACTGTTGCGCCCCCTGCATGGCTCGGCCCACATCAGCCTGATAGACGGCTGCCGTCGACCGAAGGGTCTGAGCAGTCTGGGCTTGGGTCTGAGCAGCGGTATCAAAGGCCTGCCCCAATAGGGAATTCCCGCCGCTATCACCTTGATTAAAAAATTCTGCTAAGGAATCACCGCCCTGCGGTGTCGTGGGCGGAGTGGTGGGAGGATTTCCCGAGGGAGGTGTGCTTCCCGAAGGGGGCGTAGGTTGCGACCCTCCGGTAGAACCAGAGGGCGGAGTCGGTGGTTGTTGTGGCGCATTGACGCCCATGAAGTACTTCCTTAAATAAATATGCGCCCCTTGGGGCCGTATCTTCCCAGTGTATTATCGAAATGCCCGGGGGTCAATGTTGCGGAAGCCAGCGAAATGGCTGAATAATTTAGATAAATTCCCTTAAGCCCCGAAACGTTTGGCCAAATCGAGGTGGGCCGAGGCAAATTGCCCCATTAATTCGGGACGAGCCCCACGGGTCAATTTTTTGCGAAAATTGGCCACTCGCCGCCCCTTTTGTTCCAGCAATTCGCGAAAGGCCCCATCCTTTTCAGCCACATGAACCAAATGGGCCGCAACCAGGCGTTGCACAGACTCTTGATGACAAAGTAATACCATATCGCCACCGGCTCGCAGAAAACGTTCGGCAGCCTCAGTCATGGAATAATGTTCGGCGATGCCCTTCATAAATAAATCATCGGAAACAATCAGACCCTCGTAGGCCATTTCCTCTCGCAAAATTCCTTGCAACATTTTTTCCGAAAGCGTGGCTGGAAAATCCGGATCGATTTTTGGATACATGACGTGAGCCGTCATGATCATGGGCACTTGGGCCGCGATGGCGGTACGGAAGGGAATCAGCTCGCAGGCATTCATGTCCTCCCGAGTTTTATCGACGTGGGGCAAGGTATGATGGGAATCTTCAAAGGTGTCGCCGTGACCGGGAAAGTGTTTCCCGCATCCTTGAACTCCCACTTCTTCTAATCCCGCCAAAAAATGCACCGCCATTTCCCCAACATCTTCCGGGTCGGAACCGAAGGAGCGCGGTCCGATAATGGGATTGGCCGGATTGGAGTGCACATCTAGCACCGGGGCATAATCGAGATTGAACCCAGCAGCCCGCAATTCTCGACCAAAGGCATGGCCCAATTCTTCAGCCCATTCCAATTGTCCCCCTGATAAAATCGAGTGCCCTACCTGACCCATGGGAGGGAAGGAGGTAAAAGGTTCGGGTAGGCGAAATACCTTTCCCCCTTCATGGTCCACGGAAATGATGGGTGGCACTGTGGCCGTTTCATCAATGAGCGTGTTTAAAGAGGCGATCTGTTCTAGGCTTTCTAAATTTCGCTTAAAAAGGATGACGCCTCCCAGATCCCATTGCGTCAAAAAGTTTTTGCAGGAATCGGTGAGGCGGGGGCCGTCGAATCCGATGATTAGTAAAGAGCCCACCAACTTTTTTAAGGGATCGAGTTTTGTCATAATATCGCTTTACCTAAGCCGTCTTTAAATTCGGATTAAATCTTTTGCACATCATAGTGGTCCCTTAGCCCGTCGCCCAAAAAATTAAAACCCAATACGGTCAACATGATGGCCAGTCCGGGCACCAAGGATAAGTGGGGCGCGATTAACAAAAAGGCCACCCCAGAGTCCAGCATGGAACCCCAGGAAGGGACGCCGGGAGGGACGCCCAGGCCCAAAAAACTCAAGGTGGATTCGGCAATAATGACACCGGCCAAAGACAAAGTGGCATTCACGATCAAAGGGGACAAGGCATTGGGTAATAAGTGGCGCAATAAAATACGACCGTTGGAAAAGCCTAGGGTATGGGCCGCCTGAACATACTCCAGGGTTTTCAAAGACAATACCTGCCCCCGAATGATGCGGGCGTAAGATACCCAACCCACAAAGGACAACACAAAAATCAGATTGAGAATACTGGGTGGTACAAAGGCGGCTAAGGCGATGATCAATAAGATTGAGGGAAAGGCCAAAAATATGTCGCCCACAAAGACAAAGGTCTCATCAAAGCGCCCACCGAAAAAACCCGCCATTAATCCGATTAGGGTGCCTATGGTTAAGGAAATAACCACGGTGGCAAACCCCACCAATAAGGACAGGCGCGCACCATAGACGACTCGGGAGAGCACGTCCCTACCCTCTTCGTCTTGTCCAAGGGGATGCGCTAGAGAAGGTGGTGCAAATTCATCGGCCAAATGCACTTGATCGGGATTGGCAATGGGCAATAATGGGGCAAACAGGGCCAAAAGACTAACCACTCCAATAATCCAAGCGCCGATTTTAAATTTAAAATTCATGAATGAATGAATGTAAAATATTTAACTTAAAAAACCTGACTCGGCAAAAACTCCCTGAAAAATTCATTGGATTGGCCTGCAGGCACACTCTGAGATCTCCCTTCTCTTGACATCCCAAACTAATGACCTATATGGCAAGAATCAACAAGGAGCAAGCTAGGCAAATTCGGCGATGAAGGCCGAGGCCACCTGTGCGAGTGTCCTTTAGTAAAAACCTTGTTTTCCCGAGCTTTGTAAAGGAGATTCCATGGCCAGTGATCATGTAGGTGTTGCCACCGACGCCAATTTTGAAACCGAATGTCTTCAATCGGACCTGCCCGTTCTCGTAGATTTTTGGGCCGAATGGTGTGGTCCCTGCCGTGCCCTCGGACCTTTGGTCGATCAAGTGGCCGAAGAACAGCAAGGAAAATTAAAAGTTTTCAAACTCAACGTGGATGAAAACCCTGAAACCCCCGCAAAATACGGGGTACGGGGAATTCCCACCATGATCTTGCTCAAAGACGGCAAGCTCGTGGACCAATTGGTAGGGTCCGTTCCCAAAAATCAACTGGACCAGTTCGTCAACCGTACCAGCTAGACTCCTATTTATATTTATTTAAGAGCAACCGGCCTGAGAGGCCGAACCGATCCCGTGCGCCCACCATAGAAAAATATATACACGTAATGGCGCAATCTAGACTCAAACCCAAATTTCTGTGATCCCTCTCTAACTAATTCATTAAAAAATTTTCCGTACTTCATTCCACACGGGTGGCCGGGCGGGGGCCCCCCGCCGCC
>JAJFLL010000070.1 GCA_021772695.1 Deltaproteobacteria bacterium | reverse complement strand
GTGATCAGTGCATTTAATACGGGGCTTCCTGCCCTTAACTTTGGCGGCTCTAAAATCAATCCCGGCATTAAAAATAAAACAAGTACTCCCCGCACCAAACTTCCCACCAGTACTACTGACAAACTTCAAGTTACCGAGTTTTATTTCGCTACCGGCCCTGAACCTACCCAAATTCGCCATGACCGAAAATTTAGACCTGGCGACCTTATTTTTATGTTTTTTAAAATTGAGGGGGTAACGACCGATGATAAACAACAAGTCTCATTGAGCGAGAATCTCAAGGTGGAAAATCCTGAAGGCAGCGTGGTTCTAGACAAACCACAAATCGTTTTAATTTCGAAAACCTTAGAAAATCCTGAGCAAGCTGTTCTCTTTGCAAATAACCTTCAATTGCCCAAGAGTTCTCCCAAAGGCCGCTATCGAGTTTTGGTAACCGTCTTCGACCAGAATGCACAAACCCAATACTCTTTCGAGCGCAACTTTGAATTGCAATGAACTCCAACTTTTTGCAAAGTTTCTATAAGAATGCCAACGATTATGGCCAAAAAGTAGCCATTCGAATCGCGACCCGGCATCGTCAATGGTTTATTCCCAATTGGCAATTAAGGTCCAAAAGTAAACATTTTGCCTTGGGGCTTATGCATGCGGGTGTGGGGCATGGAGAACGTGTATTCTTGAGCTCTCACTTTCATCCAAACTATGTTTTTACCGACCTAGGCTCATTAGTCGCTGGATTGGAAACCCTTACGTTACCTCCTTTGCTACACCCTGATATTTTAAAGTCCTGGTTGGAGAAGTTTCATCCTACGGTATTTTATGCAGGAGGCTCCATCTCTGGGGCTTGTCAGGAAGTCATTCGGCATTGGAAGCATTTTAAAGTTATCGTCGATGCGCCGGCATACTGGGTTCGAGATAAACGCCAATTTACCTTTCGCGAATTATTCAATGCCGGCATCGTTAATGAACGGGAACTGTTTTTTAACTATCGCAGTATTAAAGATCAACGCCGCCCCGATGACTTGATGACACCGGAAGGTAGCCATACCGAGTTGGCGTGGTGCCCTTTGAAATATCAAACGGTAGAGGATGCTAAGTCTGCCTTTGGGCTTAGATTACCCCATACCAAGACCAGCCGGTTTTTGATTCAAATGGACCTTTCTAGCCCCGATGAAAGGCTTCTGGGTCTTTACTGGCCTTTGAGCACATCTAGTGAAGTATTATGGATTCCTCCCGAAGTTCCTCCAGAAAGTTCCATGCATACCTTTCAACCTCAAGTGGCACTATTGCAGCGCGCAACTTTAGAACGCCTGGCAGCTGAGGTAGCGGTAAGCCCTAAGAAAAACTGGGGGCTCCCTTGGATTAAAAACCAGCCCTGGCGAAAACGAGTGGGGAAAAAACTGCAATTGCTTTGGATGCCTGGCAACGGCCCCCTACCTACCGTCGAATCGGGCAAATTTCCCTTTCGGATGGAATTAATGCCTTCCCCGCCCCTTTCAAACTTTCCTCTTGTGAAAAAATAGCGGCTCCGATAATTCTATTGGCACTATGTCAGGGCATTCTAAATGGGCCACGATTAAAAGAAAAAAAGGCGCAGCTGACGCCAAACGTGGCAAAGTATTTTCGAAGCTCATCAAGGAAGTCACCATCGCTGCTCGTCTGGGCGGCGGTGATCCCGGTGGCAACCCTCGATTGCGCACCGCCATTGATGCGGCCAAGGCCCAAAACATGCCCTTAGACAACATCACTCGGGCCATAAAGCGCGGTACCGGCGAACTTGACGGAGTTTCTTACGAAGAGACCACCTATGAAGGCTACGGTCCGGCAGGTGTTGCCCTTCTGATCATGGTCTTGACCGACAATAAAAATCGCACCGTGGCAGAAATTAGGCATATGCTGGCTAAAGGCGGCGGCAATATGGGCGAGTCAGGATCAGTGGCCTGGATGTTTCATAAAAAAGGAAGCTTTACTATCGACAAGGCGGCCACCGACGAAGAGCGGCTCATGGAAATTACCCTAGAGGCTGGTGTCGAAGATATTCAAACCACCGATGATACCTTTGAAATCACCTGTCCTCCTCAAGATTTTGAAGCGGTGCAAGATGCCCTCAAATCCGCCAATATCCCGACCCTAGCGGCTAGCAATGAAATGGTTCCCCAAAATACCATTGAATTGCACGATGATGCCGCACAAAAAATGCTCAAACTCATGGAAAACCTAGAAGACCATGATGATGTGCAAAATGTTTACGCAAACTTTGACATTTCTGACGAAGAGATGGAAAAGTTTTCCTAGATGATTAGAATTTTAGGCATCGATCCCGGAACCGTAGTTACCGGATGGGGCATGATTGAAGAAGCCTCCGGTAAAATCACCCACCTCGACAATGGGGGGATCTTCCCCAAAAAGGGCCGCCCATTTCCAGAGCGCATTTTCTATCTACACCAGCAAATCTCCCTTTTGATTCAGCAACATCAACCCGATGTGGTGGCCCTCGAAGATATATTTGTGGCCAAAAACGTCTCCAGCGCCCTCAAGTTGGGCCATGCCCGCGGAGCGGCTATGGTAGCGGCCGGCGAATCGGGCCTTCCCCTCTATGAATATACAGCCAATCATGTGAAGAAGGCCTTAACGGGCTACGGTCACGCCACAAAAGAACAAATTCAAAAAATGGTCAAAACCCTCTTGAAACTTCCCGGTGAAGCCTTTACGGATGCTAGCGATGCCCTGGCGGTGGCCGTATGCCATGCCAACTCATACCGCTTATTAAAAAAGGTAGCTCAGTCGTGATTGTCCTTCTGGAAGGAAGTTTATTTCGCCGGGAAACCGACCATATCATACTCTTGACGCAGGGTACCGGGTATCAAGTCTTTATGAGCAGGCCCGCCTTAGAAAAATGTCCCCCCGAAGGGGAATCCATCCGCCTGCACATTCATATGGTAGTTCGAGAAGACGCCCAATTGCTCTTTGGTTTTTTGAATGAAACCGAGAAACTGTTATTTCTCAAATTGATCCAAGTCTCTTCCATCGGTCCCAAGCTAGCTTTGACCATTCTCTCGGGACTCCCTGCACAAGAACTGGCTGAAGCCATTCACCATGAAGATTTGGTTCGGCTCACGGCTATCCCGGGCATTGGTAAAAAGACCGCCGAACGCTTGGTGGTGGATCTCAAAGATAAAAT
>JAJFLL010000069.1 GCA_021772695.1 Deltaproteobacteria bacterium | reverse complement strand
TAACCCATTCGGTCACGGGATGTTCCACCTGGAGTCGCGTGTTAACTTCAAGAAAATAAAATCGGTTCTCTTCATCGACGATGAATTCAACGGTTCCTGCGGAAATATAATTCACGGCCTTGGCCAATTGAATGGCGGCCTTGGCTAAGGCCTGTCTCACCTCATCATTGATGGAAGGTGAAGGGGATTCTTCGATCATTTTCTGGTGTCGGCGTTGAATGGAACACTCCCGCTCGCCCAGGGCAACCACCTGCCCTTCCTGGTCCCCCAATATTTGCACTTCCACGTGCCGAGGTTTTTGTAGGTATTTTTCGAGGAAGATTTCGGGATTACCAAAATAAGACTGAGCCTCCCGAGCGGCCGCCGCCACAGCGTCGGCTAACTGCTTCGGGCCGGTCACGATGCGCATGCCTTTGCCACCACCGCCCGCAGAGGCCTTGATCATGAGCGGAAACCCAATCTTCGCCGCTAATTGATCTAAGGCCTTTCCCTTGGGAATTTCTCCACGATGCCCGGGAATCACCGGGACCCCAGCCGCTTCGGCCATACCCTTCGAAATCACCTTATCGCCAAGTTGCCGAATGGTCTCGGGCTTCGGTCCGATAAACACCACACCTTGTTCCGCACAAGCCTCGGCAAAATCGGCGTTTTCTGAGAGGAAGCCATAACCCGGATGAATAGCCTGAGCCGCACAACGCTTGGCGATGGCAAGAATTTGCGCACCGTCTAAATAGGTTTCAGCCACCTCAAGGCCGTCTAAGACATAGGATTCATCGGCCTGCTGTACGGCCAAGGAGTCGCTATCGGCCTCGGAATGAACGACCACGGAACGTCGTCCCATTTCTTTAAGGGCCTGAATGATGCGCAAGGCTATTTCACCTCGGTTGGCCACCAGGATTTTCTTCAAGGTGCTCATGATTTAGGACCATTCCATTGGGGAAGACGTTTTTCTAAAAACGCATTCATCCCCTCTTGACCTTCAGTGCTGGCTCGGCGCTCGGCAATACGGGAACCCGTGAGCTTGGCTAAATCTTTGGGAGCAGCGGCAGCCACGTCCCGAATCAATCGCTTGCTTTCTTTTTGAGCCTCAGGTCCGCCGGCTAAGAGATGTTTGATTTTAGATTGGATCAGAGTCTCGATTTCATCGGGCGAACCGACGGCGTTGACCAAACCCATGCGCTCGGCGGCCTTGGCACTGAAGCGCTCACCGGTGAGGAAATATTCTCTGGCCTTGGCCGGTCCAATTTTTTGCAAAACCCAAGGAGAGATCACGGCGGGAATCAGGCCTAACTTCACTTCCGAGAAGGCAAACTTGGTGTCTTCGGTGGCAAAGGCCATATCGACGGCGGCCACCAAACCGGAACCGCCCCCTAAGGCCGCGCCGTGCACCTGAGCTAATACCGGTTTGGGAAATTGTTCGATACATTGCAGCATTTCAAATAATTTCATGGCATCGTCACGATTTTCTTCGGCGGAATAGGCGGCCATTTTTTTCATCCAGTTGAGATCGGCCCCGGCGCAAAAGGATTTCCCTTCGCCACGAAATAAAACCACGCGCACTTGCTCATCAGAAGCTAAACCTTGCAAGGCTTCGCCGATTTCTCGAATCATGGTTTCGTTAAAGGCGTTGTGGATCTCGGGTCGATTCAACACCAAATGTGCGACACTCTGATCAACTTCAAGTTTAATGGTCTGATATTTATTCCCGGTCATGTTGTACCTACATACGGAAGATGCCGAAGTTCGTGTCAGGCATGGGGGCATTGTAGGCCGCCGATAGCCCCATGGCTAAAACCTTACGCGTATCGGCGGGATCGATAATGCCGTCATCCCATAGTCGGGCCGACGAAAAATAAGCGGAACTCTCATCGGCATATTTATCTAATGTGGGCATTTGAAATGCCTGAACCTCTTTGTCGGTCATGGTTTTTTTTCCCAGGGCCGCCAACTGATCTTGCTTGACCGTAGACAATACCTTTGCCGCCTGCTCTCCCCCCATGACCGAGATGCGGGCATTGGGCCACATCCACAATTGACGGGGCGAATAGGCGCGGCCACACATGCCGTAGTTTCCCGCGCCATAACTTCCCCCGATCACCACCGTAAATTTAGGAACAGCTGCTGTTGAAACAGCGGTCACCATTTTGGCCCCGTCTTTGGCGATGCCGCCGTTCTCATAGGCCTTGCCCACCATAAAGCCCGTAATGTTTTGCAAAAACACTAAGGGAGTTTTTCTTTGGGCACACAACTCGATAAAATGCGCTCCCTTTAAGGCACTCTCGGAAAATAGCACGCCGTTATTGGCGATGATGCCCACAGGAAAACCGTGGATGCGAGCAAAGCCGCACACCAAAGTAGATCCGTAGAGCCGTTTAAATTCATGAAACTTGGAGCCATCTAAGATTCGAGCCAAGACCTCACGCACATCGTAAGGCTTGCGAGAGTCCTTGGGAATAATTCCATAAAGTTCTTCAGCAGCATACAGGGGTTCTTCTACCGGGAAGCGTTCCACCTGGGTCTTGGGACGCCGGTTCAAATTCGCTACGATATTGCGACCTAGCTCTAAAGCGTGCTCGTCGTTTTCGGCAAAATGGTCGGTGACTCCGGATTTCGCACAATGCACCTTGGCCCCACCCAAGTCTTCAGCGCTGACCACTTCACCGGTGGCCGCTTTAACTAAGGGGGGTCCGCCCAAAAAGATGGTGCCGGTTCCCTGAACGATGACGGTCTCATCGCTCATGGCGGGCACATAGGCGCCGCCTGCGGTACAAGAACCCATCACGATGGCGATTTGCGGGATACCGCGGCTGCTCATTTGGGCTTGATTAAAAAAGATCCGACCAAAATGCTCACGGTCAGGAAAGACATCGGCCTGCAGCGGCAGAAAAGCGCCGCCGGAATCGACCAAATAGATGCAAGGCAAATGATTTTCAAAGGCGATCTCCTGGGCCCGAAGATGCTTTTTAACGGTCATGGGAAAATAGGTGCCGCCCTTTACAGTGGCGTCATTGGCGATCACCAACACTTCTCGCCCATGCACGTTGCCAATACCGGTGATGATACCGGCGGCGGCCGGTGAAGCTTCGTACATACCGTTGGCGGCAAGGGTTGAAAATTCTAGGAATGGCGAGCCGGGATCGAGCAAGAGCTCGATGCGATCACGGGCCAGGAGTTTTCCCCGTTCTTGGTGCCGCGAGACGGACTGGGGCCCGCCTCCCTGCTTGACCTGAGCCAGAACCTCGCGCAAAGCTTTGACCTGACTCTCGAAGGAGACAAAATTTTCTTGAAACTCCGAAGACTTAGGATCTATGGCGCTATTAATAACTTCCACGGGATGAAGCTTATGCCCCTGTGAGAATCGAAAGATCAATCATTTATTTTTTCGGCCTCTAAGGCCTAAAAAGGACATGCACGAGGCCACTATGTCGCTGGTTTTATTAGAGGGTTCAGGCCCTATCGCCAAATTAATTCTCAATCACCCTGAAAACCTCAATGCCATGACCGAGGCCATGGGTGAAGCCATCGAAAAACAGGTTGAGGAAATCAACGCCCGGCCGGAATTTCGGGTGGTGGTGATCACCGGAGCAGGACGCGCCTTTTCCGCCGGCGGAGACCTGGATTTTATTTTGGACCGAACCACGAAGTCTTGGGAGGTAAACCAAAAGGAAATGGTGGGCTTTTATTCCCGATTTCTCTCCCTGCGAAATATCAAGGTACCCACCATCGCCATGATCCAGGGCCACGCCATCGGAGCCGGCTTCTTGATCGCCCTGGCCTGCGATCTGCGCTACGGCAGCGATGCCGCCAAAATGGCCGTAAACTTTGCCCGCCTCGGACTCAGCTCTGGTATGGGAGGCCTCTATTCCCTCGCCCGATTGGCCGGTGCTGCACACACCGCCGACCTATTGTTCACGGGAAGAACCATCGATGGCCCCACCGCCCTCAAAATGGGATTACTCAATGAACTGCTGCCTCTAGACCAATTGGAAACCCGGGTCCTGGAGATTGCCGAACAAATTGCGCAAAATGCCCCCTTAGCCCTACGCATCATGAAACGGGGCCTACAGGCCACTGCATATTCTAACCTAGATGCGGTGATGCAATTCGAATCGGAGGGTCAGGCCGAGACCTTTGCCACGGAAGATTTGAAGGAAGGCATTCAGGCCATACGGGAAAAACGCAGGCCTAAGTTTCAAGATAAATAATTTTCGATTAGATCTCTAAGGATTTGGGTTTGATGTGGCTTTGCACCCACTTCACGGTTTCATCCAAGGGTGTACCGGGCGTGAAGATCTCTGCCACCCCTTGGCTCTTTAATTCGACGATATCTTCGGCGGGGACTACCCCACCACCGAAGACCAAGACTTCTTCCATACCGTTTTTCTTCAAGAGTTTGATCACTTCGGGAAAAACGTAATTGTGGGCTCCTGATAAAATGGAAAGACCAATGGCATCGACGTCTTCTTGTACCGCCGTATTGACGATCATTTCTGGAGTTTGATGCAAGCCCGTGTAGATGACCTCGAACCCGGCGTCGCGAAAGGCACGGGCGATGATTTTAGCCCCACGATCATGACCATCGAGGCCCGGTTTTCCGACTAAAATACGTAGTTTTCGTTCTGGACTCATGAAAGGTCTCCTAAGTCATATGGCCCCAGGCTGTCAACGCCGACGCTTCGGCCCCACATAGGCCTCAATATCGCTCTCATAGTGGTCGGGGTCTCGGTAAACGATGACCGGAGCTTCAATCTTCAATTCTCTAACGGGCGAACGAACGGCCTCTACCATCATATGGCGAGCCCTCCGGTCCCGATAGGGGTGGATGGCCGCCATTCGCTGGGCCTTGAGACCAACGCGCTGCAATTCTTGAAACAATTCCTCCAGGCGGCTGGGGGGATATACACAATAAAACCTACCCTCCACCGATAAACTCCTGCGCACACAATCCAACATCTCGGTCATCCCCCCATATACTTCATGGCGCGCGGCGTGGCGAAGACCATCGGGTGAGGGACGCCCGGTCCCCGGTGCCTGGTAAGGAGGATTGCATATAACCACGGAATATTTTCGAGTCGGTTTTTGGATTCCAAAATTTCGCCAATCTCCGTGGAAGACCTCCAACTGCCCGTCTAAATTCAAAAGGCCACGATTCTTCAGCAGGTGTTCCACCATTTCGTCCTGGATTTCCACGGCAGTGACCCCGGCCACACCACCGCGCTGTAGTGCCAAAATACTCAAAATTCCACTGCCTGCACCCAAGTCGCAAACCGTATCCTGGGATTTCCATTTAGCGAAGCGAGCCAAGAGAAAGGAATCGATTCCATAGCGAAATCCCTTGCGGGGCTGTTGCAAGTCTGAAAGGAGGGAGTGAGAAGAAATAGGGGCAACCATCGTCATGAACTATATTTTTCAAAATTGGAGTGAGCTCAACCTCATTGACCGGGCGTGGTTTCTCGTCGGTGCATGGTTATTACTGCTCTTTTTTGCAATGGTGGTTGTCAAAACATACCGGCGGTTGAGAAGAAAAAAAAACATGGCGGCCGCTAATTCGAAAAACCGTAAAAAACCAGACCCGTCGGAATCTTAGGGTAAAAGAACGTGGATTTTTGCGGCATGGTGGCACCGATTTCTGTGACGGCCTCCATTTGCTCAATCTTGGTGGCATTCAATAAAAATCCGTAGGTTTGCTTCTCTTTCACCAAGGCAATGGCCTCACCAGCGTCTTTGATATATTTGAGAGTGCCGTATTCTCGTTGGGCCCCCTGGCTGACCCCCAGAATTTCTTCTAAAATCAGGTGATGTAATAAGGTTACATCTAAATCACGCACCGCAAAATGCAGGTGATTGAGGGACTCACTGGTAAGAAGTTTTTCGCGGTCGAAGGTCCAAACCTCGATGTTTTGATCATGCGCCCAGGCAATGGCATGGTCGGCTTTTCCCTCTGCCTCAAGATAAGCCATCGCTTGTTTGGTTTCAGACAAGGGAAAGTTTTTACTTTCGCCGTATTTGCCAAGTAAATCTCGGATTAAATCGGGATCCATATTGGGACGCTCGGCAAGCACCCGATGGGTGGGCAATACTTTGAGCCCCGGGTCTTGCAAACTACAACAAAACATCATGACGAAATTGAAATCCTCTTCGCCGGTGTATTCTGCACCCAATTGAGCCTTTCTAAACTCACGATAGTTCAATGCCGTCTCGTAGCGATGATGTCCATCAGCGATAAGGATCGGTTGGTTTTGGATTCCTTCCAGCAAGTCGGCTATTTTTTTTGGGTCAGACAGACGCCACAAGCGATGTTCCTGATGATCCTCACCGGAAAAATCGTATAACGGCGTGCCTTGAGTCACGGATTCCCATTGGGATCCAATGGAATTTTCAGGGTCGGAAAACAACCCGAAAATAGGACTTAAGTTGGCTGAAGTCGCCTTCATCAAATTCAATCGATCGGCCTTTGGCCCCTCAAAAGTTTTTTCATGGGGTTTGACCCCGCCTTCGGCAAAACTTTCTAACCTGCGCCGAGCGAAAAACCCCCGTCGGGTTACCTGTTCACCGTCGGGTAAGTGATAGGTTTGGAAATATAAATAAAGGGTTTCTTCAGTATCTTGCTCAAGGATTCCTTCGTCTTGCCAGGCTTGAAAGAGTTTTCCGGCCTTTTCATAGACATCTCCCTCGTCGGGGAAGGCTGTGGGAAGATCTGTACGCACCACGTTATAGGGGGAGGACGCCAATAAGGATTTGAGCTTTGCCTCGTCAATGACATCGTAGGGGGGTGCCACCACATCGTTCATTTGAGGGAATTTTTGTGGATGATAATGCCAGCCGCGAAAGGGTCGAAGTTTTGTCATAATCTTTTGGGTTAAGGGTTAAAATTTTCCAGGGCTATATCCCCAAGACGCAATAATTGCAAATCTGAACCCGTGACCCTAACGACCGTGGACCCTAAGCTCGGTGGCAGCTCGCCGGCGTCCAGAAAATAGACCCCATCACAAGACCCAAAATACGCTTCTAATTGCTTTAGGGAATGGCCGCTCGGTTGGCCGGCGGGGTTCGCACTCGTAGTGGTCAACGGCCGCCCCCATAGAGCCATCAACGCCTGAGTCCTAGGATGGGAACTGACTCGAAAACCGACCTCACCGCTCTCACCACAAATGGCTTGGGGGTATTGGACCTTGGTCTTGATAACGATGGTCAAGGGCCCAGGGAGAAATTGATCCATCAAGGTTTGGACCATGGGTGAAATCTCTTGAGCTTGAGCGACTAAATGGGAGACCGACGGCAGCAATAAAGAGATGGGCTTTTTAAAATCTCTGCCCTTCAGTTGGAGCAAATCGGCCATGGCGGAGGGCTGTTCCGGATCGACTCCGAGTCCGTAACAGGTTTCGGTGGGGTAGACTAAAATTTTCCCCTGAGAAAGCACCTCGACGGCACCTGCTAGATCCACTTTTTGCATCAAGAACCTTTACGCACCATCTGCCGGTCTTTAAGCAACACTTCACGGGTGGCCTTCGAACGCATCTCAGCCACACGCTTGGCCACTTTTTTGTCACCCACCCCAAGAATCTGGGCGGCCAAAATGCCAGCATTTTTTGCACCGGCCTTCCCGATAGCCACAGTGGCAACGGGAACGCCTCCCGGCATTTGTACGGTGGCCAGCAAGGCATCGAGCCCGTCCAGGTTAGGACCTGGCAGCGGCACTCCTATCACCGGCAAGGACGTTTGGGCTGCTACCGCCCCTGCCAAGTGGGCCGCCATACCAGCCGCAGCGATAAAGACCTGAACCCCCTGCCCGATGGCCGACTTCAAATATTTTTGCAATTGTTCCGGAGTACGGTGGGCGGAAAGGACTCGCATATCATGACTGATTCCCAAATCGTTCAATATGCTGCGGCATTGCTCCATGGTATCCCAATCACTCGCCGATCCCATCAATATGGAAACCAAAAATTTCTTTTGTTTTTTTTGCGCCATTGCAGTCCACCTCCTAGGGTTTCACGATTTGTTCGCAAGGGTTTTTAATCGATTAAGTCCACGCTGGGCGATATCGCTCCGGAATTGCATGCCGGAAAATTGTATTTTATCGACGGCACCATAGGCGGCTTGCACGGCTTGCTTTAAATCAGGACCTAAGGCGGTCACGCCGAGCACCCTGCCCCCAGCGGTCACAAATTGTTCATTCGTACGGGCGGTACCAGCGTGAAAAATTTTCACTCCAGCTGTCTCAGCTACATTGTCTAAGCCGCTAATAACATCGCCCTTTCGCGGGGCCTCGGGGTATCCCGCTGCGGCCAATACGATGACCACCGCACTGTCGTTTTTCCAACGGGGTTGCACTTGATCGAGGCGCCCGGCTTCGGCCGCCAAAAATAGCTCCATCCAATCAGAGGCGAGCCGCGGCAAGATCACTTGGGCCTCGGGGTCACCAAATCTGACGTTAAATTCTAAGACGAGTGGTTCACCAGCCACCACCATGACCCCCGCATAGAGGATGCCTTTAAAAGGACTTCCTTCTTCAGCCATCCCCTTTAAGGTAGGACCCACGATGCGATTCATGATCTTTTCATGCAAATCGGGAGTTACCAAGGGCGCTGGAGAGTAAGCCCCCATTCCGCCCGTATTGGGACCGGCATCACCATCTCCCAGACGCTTGTGATCTTGTGAAGAGGCCAAGGGAAGGGCCCGCTCACCGTCGCAGAGCACCATGAAGGAGAGCTCTTCCCCGTCTAAAAATTCTTCCAACACAACCGCTTGATCACCAAAGGGTTTTTCGGAAAATAATTTTTCTAAAGTGTCTTGGGTATCTTGAAAATTTCGAGTGACAAAGACGCCCTTTCCCGCAGCGAGACCGTCGATCTTTACCACCCATTCGCGATCAGCATTTTCTTGAAGGTATTTTAAGGCCTCAGTCAATGAGGTAAAGGTGGCGTAGTCTGCGGTGGGGATTCGATATTTTTTCAGAAAATCTTTGGTATAGGCCTTGGAACCTTCTAATGCTGCAGCCCTGCGACTGGCTCCAAAAATTTTATGCCCTGCCGCCGTAAAGGTATCGACAATGCCTGCAACTAAGGGAGCCTCGGGGCCCACTACCGTAAAATCTACCCCCTCAGTCTCGACCAATTGCAAAAGTCCGGAAATATCGTCGGCCTTGACTCCAAGGCATTGGGCTTCAACCATTCCGGGATTTCCGGGGGCCGCCAAAACCGAATCCACTTGAGGAGAATCGGCCAAGGCCTGCACCAAAGCGTGTTCGCGCCCGCCCGATCCGATAACCAATACTTTCATAGCTGCCGCCTATAATACGCCCGGTCCACCGGGGCAAGAGAGAAGCCAAAATCAGTGTCTAAAGTGGCGCATCTCGGTGAATACCATGGCCAGCCCATGCTCATCGGCAGCAGCGATGACCTCTTCATCACGAATAGAACCCCCTGGTTGAATCACCGCCGTAACCCCAGCCTCGGCAGCCGCATCGATACCGTCTCGAAAAGGAAAAAACGCGTCACTGGCCAAAACCGTACCCTTGATGGGGGACTGTGCCTTCATGACACCCAATTTTGCCGCATCTACCCGACTCATTTGTCCGGCGCCGATCCCAACGGTCCGATCGCTTGCGGCGTAGACGATGGCATTGCTTTTAACATGTTTGGCCACTCGCCAGGCGAAATCGAGGGCTTGCTGTTCTTCGGCGGAAGGTTTGCGCTTCGTCACCACC
>JAJFLL010000068.1 GCA_021772695.1 Deltaproteobacteria bacterium | reverse complement strand
AATATGAGTTGGGAGACATGACCAGTCAAATGCAGCAGAAGGTCGATTTATTGGCCACGGCCCGCCGAAAAATGACCGATCGAGAAACCCTGATTAAAGGTCTGCTCGATAAGCTCAATGCCACCTTAGATGCCGTATTCCGGAACTACAGGACTTAATTCTTGTTTTGGGGCCCCAATGGGGTTAAAAATTCAAGGTGAGTGATTCCGACGACATCCTGAAACAGATGAGTCCTGCAGAGCGTGCCAAGAGCAAGCTCCATGACCCTACCCCACAGCGTAAGAAATATGTGGTTGATCTGCTGTATAAGTTTCTTACCGACCAAATCACCTATGCGCAGATGACCGGTGTCAATCAGAAAGAGTTATTGCAAATCGCCGATATTGGCCATGTGAAGCTGAAGCATGGCCGGGTCCAAGAGGCCAAAAAAATCTTCGATTGCTTGGTTCAGTTGGACCATAAAAATCCCTTTTATCGAACTTGTCTTGGCAGTGTGCATCAAAAGATGGGGAAGTTCGTCGATGCGGTCTATGAATATACCGAGGCCATCAAAATCAAGAAAGACGATTTGCCGAGCTTGGTCAATCGGGGTGAGATCTACCTGAAACACAAAAATTTCAAACGAGCCGCTGAGGATTTCCGCTCGGCTATTTTGCTCGATCCCCGCGGTAAAGATATGTATGCCAACCGGGCACGGTCTTTGGTGATCGCCATTAAGCGCAATTTACAGATTCAGAAAAAGGTGGGTGCGGCCAAGGGACCGAAGGCTGCTGCGCCCCGTGCCATTCCGGGACGCCGTCCTGGAGGCCCTTCCCGATTACCGCCGGGGCCTCGTCGCAGTCGACCTAAATAAACAAGCCTTGCGTGTTTTTGAAGTCTACTTCGTTCTCCTCATCCTCACACCATAGCCAAGTTTATTCATCGTCATCGGGCGCATTGATATCATATTTTTTCAGCAGATTTCTTAAATGCTTGCGGTCGATTTTGGCTTCTCGACTGGCCTTACTCACATTGAAATTATTTCGTCTGAGAAGTTCTTCTAGATAATCTTTTTCAAAGACCTCGACGACTTTTTGCTTGGCCTCTTTAAAGGGCAGGGAAGTGTCGATGGTCATTCTCTCAGTCGGTTCCACATTGTGGTCGATTTCTTGAAAGACGAAGGAGAGATTGGCGGCACTGATGGAATCCGTATCGGCCATCGAGACCACACGTTCCATGACATTGGCCAATTCACGAACATTTCCTGGCCATTGGTATCTTTGCAGCATTTTCAGGGCATCGTCTTCTACCCGGGTGACTTTAAGCTCGCCACTGGGAAGGCGATTAAAGCGACCGTTCTCTAAAAATTTCTTGATGATAAGGGGGATATCCTCAGGACGCTCTCGAAGCGGTGGCAGGTGCACCTTGACCACCGAGAGTCGGTAGTAAAGGTCCTCTCTAAAATTGCCGGAATCTACCTCGGCGCGCAGGTCTCGATTGGTGGCGCAAACCACCCGAACATCTAAGGCGGTTCGTTCGTTTCCACCCACACGCTTGACCTCACGTTGTTCTAAGGCACGCAATAATTTTGGTTGTAGTTCAAGGGTTAGCTCACCAATTTCGTCTAAAAAGATGGTACCGCCAAAGGCCGCCTCAAAGGCACCTTTGCGTTGTTTGATGGCGCCGGTAAAGGCTCCCTTTTCATGGCCGAACAATTCTGATTCGATCAGGGTAGGGGCCACCGCGGAACAATCGAAGACCACAAAGGGTTTATCCTTTCGATTGCTGGCGCCGTGAATAGCTTTTGCAACGAGTTCTTTCCCGGTTCCCGTTTCACCTTCAATGATGACGGTGGCGAGAGACGGGGCAATTTTTTCTAGCAGTCCAAAAATTTGGCGCATCTTTCGACTCTTCCCCACCATTTCTCCGAATTGGGTATGGGGGGAGGGTTCGATGCGAACCTTTTCATCAAAGGCGGTAAATTCAATCTCAGAATTACCGATTTTAATGATGTCTCCGGGGGTAAGATACGCTTCCTTGACCTTGAGGCCGTTGATATAGGTGCCGTTGGTACTTTCAAGATCTTTTAGCATGTAACTATCGGAAGTCATCTCGATGGCGATATGGTGGCGGCTGACAGTGTTGTCTAACATTACGATGTCATTATCTTCTTTTTTTCCGATTTGAGTGCGTTTCTGATTTAAATCGAATTTCTTTTTTTCATCAGGACCCGAAATGACACGCAATTGGCATTTTCTTAGCGAGACGACGTCTTTGGTCTCTTCCATCTGCAGTAACTGAGTCTGAGAATCGATGTCGGGGGCATTGGTCATGAAGTTCCTCTCTACATGCAAAGCTTCATAGCTTTTTTAAATTTGCCATAAACGATTTGGAGCCTTCACCGATAGTCACGGAACGGGACCAGGATTGATATCCGTCCTTCTTGACGGTGAAGGTATAACTTTGTCCTGGCCTAAGGCCTTTTATCCTTAGGGGAGTGGATCTTTGAGGCGCACCGTTCATGAGGACCATGGCTCCGGGAGGGTTGGAATCGATGACAATAATACCATCGGCATCTTGACTGCCACTACCGCCCAATTTTATGGTTCCAAGACTGCGGGTTTCTCCGGGCCGCAGCGTAACTACTCGCGTCACAGTTGATAATCCGCTTTTGCTGATGGTCACTTCAGTAGATTTTCCTGGATCCACCTTGAATTTTCCTGGTGCACTACCACGTTTAACGCCATTGATAAAAACATCGGCACCCTTGGGAGAACTACCTACCGAGACATAGGCAATTTTAGAGACGGATTCTTCCTTTGGCGTTTCCTTGGGTGTCTCTTTAGGAGTATCTTTAGATGCCTCTTTTTGCTTTTCTAATTCTCGTTGTTTTTGTTTGGCAATCTCGGCCTGTTTTTGTCTTTCGAGTTCTTTGAGCTTCTCGCCGGCCTCCTTGATTTTGTCTTGGGCGGTTTTGGTTTCTTCCTTAGGTTTTTCTTCGACCTTAGCCAGGGTGCTACGAATAGTTGCCGTGCCTTTGTCGGCAATATCCACGGAACGAAAGGCGTCCCGGTATCCGCTTTTTGCTAAGCGAAAGGTGTAGCGTTTTCCAACTTCTAAATCACTGATGGTGGTTGGTGTGGATTTCCCCGAATCGTTATTGTTTAAATAGACCTTGGCACCAGAGGGGGACGAGGTGATTTTCACCGACCCATATTGGATTTCCTCGAGCTTTTTATTAAATTCAATGGGCTCAATGGAATACAAGGTTATTTTTTGTTCTACCGGGTGGTATTTTTCGAGCTCTAATTTCAAATTGTAGGTCTGAGAAAGGGGAAGGTCTTCTAAAGTTGCCGGAGTGACCTTCTCAGAGACTTGGTCATCGACGATAATTTTTGCTCCAGGAGGTGTCGAGGTTACTTTAATAGTACCGACAGGGATGACCTCTAGGGTTGGGTTCAAGGAAACTGGATTGGGGTCTACTAGTGTGAGGGTTTGAGTCCAATCTTTGTGCTTTGGTTTTTTTAAAGTGATTTTAAGGGGTTCATCAACAGCTAAATTGGGAATGACCGCTGGAGTGACAAAGGCTGTTTCGCTATCATTGATGAAGACTTTGGCACCGTCAGGTACCGATTGTAAATTAATGCTACCTACA
>JAJFLL010000067.1 GCA_021772695.1 Deltaproteobacteria bacterium | reverse complement strand
CGGATACCGGGAGTGCACCACGGAACCCACTCGAGTCTTGAGGTCGATGGCATCGAGGGAACAGCAGTTCTCGCCGGTTAGGGCCAACACCAAACAGCGAAACACATAGGCTACCGCCGATAGGGTGATAGCGTAGGTGGCATTTAAGGGTCCGGACACCTGGTCGGCGGAATTTGAAAAATCCACCTCAACACCCTTGGCATGGACCCGGAGTGAAACGCTGATGGGAATTTTTTTTCGGGACAACCCGTCATCGTCTAAGAAATCCGTAAAGTAATATTGCCCTCGAGGGATTTTTTTGATGGCCTGCCGGGTGATGCGATTTTCATAATCTTGATAGGCCTTCATGGCCCGCCCCATTTTTTTCTCGCCATAGGCTTTTGTCATGGCCTCGAGACGTTTCATGCCCAAGCGGTTCGCGCTTTGCTGGGCGAAGAGATCGGCCCGGCGTTCTTTTGGAGTTCGTACTTGCCTTAGGAAATTGCTTAACCATTTTTGGTTTAAGCGACCTTTTCGCATAAAGAGAGTTGGCGCGATTATCACTCCTTCTTGTTCTAGATGATCGGTTAAAGGCATGGAACCCGGAGAATGTCCGCCCACGTCAGAGTGATGGGCCCGGTTGGCCACATAGAAGGTAGGGGAGTTTCGTTTTCCCAAGAAGACGGGTGATACCAATGTGATATCGGGTAGATGGGTGCCGCCCGCATAGGGATCGTTGAGAATCACCATATCGCCAGGCCCAAGTCTAAAGGCTCCGATCGCCGCCTGCACACTCAATGGCATGGACCCGAGGTGCACTGGAATATGAGCCGCTTGAGCCACGAGGCGAGCCCGAGCATCGAAGAGTGCGCAGGAAAAATCTTTACGCTCCTTGATGTTGGGGGAGAAACTGGCGCGGCACAAGGCGACACCCATCTCATCACAAATAGATGCGAAACGATTTTTGAAAACGGTTAATTCGACGGGACTGATGGCCTTCAAGATTTTTTCCTTTGTAAAAGTAAATGCCCGTGGCCCTCACAATTGTAGTTCCATCCGGGAGGCACTAAGGTAGTGGCGCTAAATTCAGTAATGATAGCTGGACCGTTGCCTTTTTGTCCCGGTCGCATGGTCTCCCGGTCAAAGACGGGAGTCTTCGCCCAACGGTCCTGCCAAAAACAGCGGAACATCTCTGCCGGTTGTAGCCGGTTCCGGGAAGGTGCTGCCTTCGGGGAAGGAGATATTCGGTTCAAACGGGTTCTGGCCTGAAGTCGCAAGTTGACGATCTCTAAATCTTGTTGGTGTTTGAAACCATAGTGGGCCTGATGTTGCCGAAGGAACTCTTTGGAAAAATTATTTTCGAAGGGAATGGTCAATTCATAAGACTGGCCTCGAAAGCGCACATCGAGATGGCCTTTCACTAATACTTCGCTCTTGGCAAATCCTTGACTATGGGCATCGCCATCGGCTTGCCGCTGTAGGGCCCGCCAAGGCACTTGAAGCTTTTTCATAGAATCGGGTCGAACCGGCCACAATAAGGTTTTGACATAATCACGAACCCAATCGGCGTGGGCCATGCCGAAGGCAGAAAGGATACCGGGTCGAGTGGGAATCAATACCTGAGACATACCCAGCGAATCGGCGAGAGCACAGGCATGGAGGGCGCCGGCACCTCCGTAAGTCATTAAGGTGAATTCACGAGGGTCATAGCCGCGCTCTAAGGACAGTACCCTTAGGGCCCTAGCCATGTTGGCGTCGGCCACGGTAATAATTCCCTGAGCAACTTCTAGAGCCCTAAGTCCCAGTTTTTTTCCCAGTCGCCTTAAATGGGTTTCAATTTTTTTGGGAATCAATTTCATGGCGCCCCCCAAAAAGCGATGTGGTGGAATGTGGCCTAAAAAAACGTGGGCGTCGGTTAAGGTGATGGCCTTGCCTCCCCTACCATAGCAGATGGGGCCGGGGTCTGCCCCGGCACTCTGTGGCCCCACTCGCAAGGAACCCCCCGCGTCGTGCCATGCAAGGGATCCGCCGCCGGCGCCAATAGTGTCGATACGGATCATCGGAGTTTTGAGAGGTAGTCCACCAAGGTTGGCCTCGGTCGTGTACTCTAGGGCCCCGTCGATCAAGGCCATGTCGGTAGAGGTGCCTCCCATATCGAGGGTTAGCACCTTAGTTATTTTACTTTGACGACTCACCTGCAGGGCGCCGAGGGCACCGCCTGCGGGCCCGCTGAGTAAAGTACGGGCGGCCTCCTTCGAAGCTTCACCTAGCGAGAGTGCCCCACCGTTGGATTGCATGACTCGCACCCTTCCTTGAAGTCGCTGCTCCAGACGCTGCAGATACTTGGCCATGATGGGCGATACATAAGCGTTGATACAGGTGGTCGAAGTGCGTTCAAACTCCCGGTATTCGGGACAGACTTCACAAGACAGGGATAATGGAAGCTTCAACCCTTTTAGGGCTTTTTTGATGGATAGTTCGTGTTGTGAATTGCGAAAGGAAAATAACAAAACGACAGCGATGGCTTCACATTGTGATTTTATAATTTTTTTAACCAAGGCCTGAATATTTTTTCGGCTGGGAGGTAGCTGCACTCTGCCTTTGGCGTCTACACGTTCTTCTAGACCGAAGCGGCGTTTCCTTTCTACCAATGGAGGGGTGCGTCGAGAGAGCAGGTCATAGAGACCGGGGCGGTTTTGTCGGCCGATCTCTAAAATATCTTCAAAACCGGCCGTGGTAATGAGTGCGACCCGAGCGCCTTTGCGTTCTAGGTAGGCGTTTGTGGCAACGGTGGAACCATGAATGACCTCTATGGAGGTGCCAAGCCCTAATTCTTGAATGCCCTGTAAGATGGCTTTTGCCGGGTCCTTGGGGGTCGACAATACTTTATGGGTGCGAACGGTGTCGGAGGTCATTAGAAAAAAATCGGTGAATGTTCCGCCCGTATCGACGGCTAAGAGTGGCTTTGGACTGGAGTGGGCAACCTGCGGCATTTAGTGGGAGGAGATTTGTTCTTCTTTTTTACTCATGGTTCTAGCCAAATAGGATTTATCGACATGAGCACTTTTTTCTTCAAAGGTAATAATGATATTGACGATGGTGCCATCGTGGGTGCGGACCATGGCGGTATCGACCAGTAATTCTACATCGACTTCTTGGCCCTTTTTGTCTTTTACATGAAGGGTGAGTTCTTGTTTGGCCATTTTTTCTTTGGTCTCAAGTATTTCCATTAAAAAATCTTTTATTTCAGAAGGTAAGGGAGTGTGCTCAATACGGTAACCTTCAATTTCTTTAGTATCAATTTTGAGCAGGATATAAAGCTGCGAATTGATGAACTCGATGACACCCTCTCGTTTTAAAACCATCACTCCGTAATCG
>JAJFLL010000066.1 GCA_021772695.1 Deltaproteobacteria bacterium | reverse complement strand
TCCGAAATTCGGCGGTGTCATCAAGGACAGCGCGATGCAATCCAAGGCCTGGTGGGCTCCGCGCATTGTCCCACCCAAAAAGGCACCTAACATCCTACTCATCATGACCGACGATGCCGGCTTCGGCGTCCCCAGTACTTTTGGAGGGGTTATCCCCACGCCGACTATGGACCGGGTGGCGGACAACGGTTTGCGCTACAATAATATCCATTCCACGGCACTTTGTTCACCCACCCGCGCGGCCCTAATTACCGGCCGAAACCATCATTCCGCCGGTTTTGGGGTGATCTCGGAACAGTCCACCGGTTTCCCCGGTTACAACAGTATCATCAATAAAGATAAAGCCACGATCGGACGCATGCTTCTGGATAATGGTTACGCCACCTCATGGTTTGGCAAGGATCACAATACCCCCGCTTTTGCAGCCAGCCAGGTGGGTCCCTTCGATCAATGGCCGACCGGTATGGGTTTTGAATATTTTTACGGGTTCGTTGGCGGAGACACCAATCAATGGGAACCCAATCTATTCCGCAATACCACCCAAATTTACCCCTATCTGGGAAAACCTGGTTGGAACCTGATCACGGCAATGGCCGATGACGCCATCGACTATTTGAATCGCATTCATCAGACCGATCCCAGCAAGCCCTTTTTTATCCAATATGTTCCCGGAGCCACTCACGCCCCGCATCACCCAACCAAGGAATGGGTGGAAAAAATTCATGACATGCACTTGTTCGATGAGGGCTGGAATAAATTGCGGGAACGGATCTTCGAAAATCAAAAGCGACTCGGGGTAATCCCCCCCGACACCAAGTTGGAGCCTTGGCCCTCCGACGTCATCAAGAATTGGGACGATTGCACCCCTGAAGAAAAGAAACTTTTTACCCGACAGGTAGAGGTCTTCGCTGCTTACGCGGCTTACAATGACCATGAAATGGGACGCATCATCCAGACCATCGAAGACATGGGCGAACTCGATAACACGATTATCATTTACATCAACGGTGACAACGGCACCAGTGCTGAAGGCGGTCCTTTAGGAACCCCCAATGAGGTGGCCTTTTTCAATGGGTTAAATATGATCCCCGTACCCGAACAGATGAAATGGTACGACGTGTGGGGAACCAATAAAACTTACAATCACATGTCGGCGGGCTGGTCATGGGCCTTTGACACTCCCTTCACCTGGTTCAAACAAAACGCCTCCAAACTCGGTGGAATTCGACAAAATATGGCCATTTCCTGGCCCGGCCACATCAAAGACAAAGGAGGGATACGGGAGCAATTTCTTCATGTCATTGACGTGGTACCGACCCTGCTTGAAGTGACTGGGATTGGCGCCCCTGATTACATTGACGGCATCAAGCAGGCCCCCATTGAAGGGGTGAGTTTCGCTTATACCTTTGACGCCGCTAACGCCAAGGCCTCCTCACGACACAAGACCCAGTATTTTGAAATGATGGGCCAATGGGCCCTGTACCACGAAGGATGGCTATTGAGCACTAAGGTGAACCGCGCTCCCTGGGAGGCCTTTGGACCCGCCAATCCGGACCCGCTAAACAATCAGGTGCTTGAACTCTACGATCTGAATACGGACTTCAGTCAGTCGCAAAATATCGCCGACAAAAATCCGGATAAAGTGAAAGAATTAAAAGAAGTGTTCATTGAACAGGCTAAGAAATATCAGGTCTTCCCATTAAATGCCTCGGTTGCCGCTCGACTGGTGGCACCCCGGCCCAATATTACGGCGGGCCGCACGGAGTTTGTTTATACCCACCCCATGGTAGGCCTGCCTCAGGGTGATTCTCCATCCTTGCTCAACAGCTCCTATACCATTACTGCAGACATCGAAATCCCCGAGGACGGAGCTGAAGGAATGATCCTGACTTCGGGCGGCCGCTTTGCCGGCTATGGATTCTATTTGCTTCAGGGCAAGCCGGTATTCCTTTGGAACATGGTGGATCTTAAACGTATCAAGTGGGAAGGCTCCGAAGCTTTGTCCCCCGGAAAGCACACCCTGGAGTTCGATTTCAAGTACGACGGCATCGGGGAAGGAACGCTCCAATATAACAACATGAGCGGTTTGGCCCGAGGTGGCGTCGGTACCCTTAAGGTGGACGGCAAGGAAGTGGCCACCGAAAAGCTGGATAAGACCATCCCGATGATTCTACAATGGGATGAAAGTTTTGATATCGGCTCGGACACCCTTACCGGGGTCAACGATGCCGATTACCATCCGCCCTTCCCGCTCACTGCTAAACTCAATAAGCTGACCATCAAGGTGGATCGCCCCAAGTTATCGCCGGAGGATGTGAAAAAACTTGAAGCCGCACAACGGGACAAAAAAATCAGCGAATAAACGCTGCATTTATTTAAAAATAAAGGCGAACTTGAACCAGACCCAATGTCCCTGCAAGCGATTCTTGACTTCGATTTCTGGAATCCACTTGGCTTCCATCGCAAAGAGAATGCCGTTGGGTAGAGGAGTGACGTAAGAAACTTCAGGGCCCAAACCGATAGTTCGACCACGAAAATTCCCCAGGCGAGCCCCCGAACCGCTGTCCCCTGTAATTTGTTGAAAGACATACCCGGTCCCGCCGACGCCAAAGCCATTCTTGAATCGCTTATTGACGGTAAAATCCAGATAAAATTCGTGGCCCGAGAGATAATCAGTGGCCGGATTCTCGGTATTGAAATTAAATCCGAGGTAGGCGTTGGCTTCCAAACCGTTGTTGGGGTTGTTGTAACCCATCCCCGCATAGGGGTTGAAGGTCCAATAATTTTTTCCGATATTAGCCAAATCCCCCACCGTATAAGAACCCGAGGGAACAAACATGGCCAGCGAAGCGAGGATCTTGAAATTTCCTTTTTTCCAAAAGAGATTGAAAGGTGAAAAATAAATATCCCCCAAACCGGTCTTGCTTTGACTGGTCCGAACATTGCCCCCGCCCTGCCCAATGATATTGGCATCAACGTTTAACTGCACTACGGGAAGCACAAGGGTAAAGGCGTATTGGCCTCCCAAAACCTTCTTCGGCAAGTCGTATTGAAAGGAGGGGGTCCAGGCAAAAGATTGGGCGTCTACATTCGCCGTCAATAAACCCGCAATAGGAAATTGACGGTTGGCGGAAGCGGAACCGAAATAACCGAACATGGGACTGACTACGTTGTAGGGAATTCCGGAGGGGAAGTCGATAAAAGATGCAATGGCCCCCGGGGTGTAATGACTGCTACCACCCTCGCTGGCCAAGGCGGATGGGGTTGAAAATAAAGTGAGGCTTACGAGGAAAACCCATGAAATGAAGCGAGACCTACTTTTGAACATAGAAAATTTCCTTTCCTTCTAGGCCAAAACTCAAACTATTGAGATAAAAGTTAGCAAGGTAACAAAAGCAGGAACTTTATTAAATTAATAAATGATACCCTGGGGACAAGGCTCAGATTTAAGCTGATAGAAGAATTCCATTTAAGTAAAAAACTCCTATTAAAATCAGATTTATCCTCCAAGATTTAACTTCCTTATTACCTGTTTTTTTATCAATCCCTCAAAATCCTAGCTCCAATGACAAAATAAGAAATAGCTAGTTTGTATAGTTACCTATATCTTTATGGTTTTTCCATATCCGGATCAAAGTATCATATTGACTACCCCCCCAATTAACCTCAAAATTACACCCAAGGATGGGTGGGTTAAAAAATGGGTCAACGAGGTTCCGGTATTCGCAGGGGTAATACTCGGGAATTTTTTTATTCTCGTATTAGAGGTATCCCTTTAATTATTCTACTGTTTCTCCTATTTACCCCTCTTGTATCGGGGTGCATGGGGGGGCCTTCCACCAACTCTGCCGAACAGGGGGATGATTCGGAACTAAGTTCCGAAGCTTTCCAAGCCCGCTCCCTCCAATTTGTCGATTTTGTCCTGACCTGGACGCTGCAAACCTATTTCAATCAAGCCGGCCTTCCCCAAGGAGAAGGAATCAATACCTTCCAAAAAGGAGTAAAATTTGAGGCGGGTTGCCCAAGGGAGGTCTACCCAGAGACTGCTTGCGGACCTGGCTCATTGACTTTTTCTACAGCCTCTTGTTCGGTGTCACCCGGAACCTCCTTGGACACGATGTCCTATCAAGTCCAAAATCTTGAGACCCAACTCAACGGATGCGCTGGTCAAGGGCTATCGGTAACAGGAAACTTTTCCACTTCCCTTCGCCTAGATCTTCCTAATCTTTGTTTTTCTGGAGATTCGGAGTCGTTGTGCCAGGGGGCGACAATTTTATTGAAAGATTTGCAAGGTGATTGGGTGATCATCGATGAGTCGGATCGAGTTTGGATCGCCAGGCTTCTTTCCGGAAATTATTTGTCCATATGGTTCGGCTCGAAGGCTTCGTTCACCAAATTTTCGAATCAGGATATGGTCGATGCAGTTTTGGATATACGGGTAGAATCGGGCCCAAGGTTTCGATGTGTGATCCGGGAAGGTATCGCCACCTGTGATCCCGACACGGATGGTGATGGAATTCCTAATGAGTTGGATAATTGCCCCAACCACGATAATCAGGACCAACAAGACACCGACGGTGACGGCGTCGGAGACTCCTGCGACGATGCAAATGTCCCCTGCAAGGTCGCTCCCACCTGCACTACCAGTGTGGACTGTCAATATTTTCTCGACGCTTGTCCCCTTGTCGAGGCCCTACTGGATGAATCGGGAAAAGATATGTTTTGTCTGGAAGGAACCTGTAAGCTTTTTGCTAGGGATATCTCAAATGCGACTTGTGCCCCCGGCCCAGGGTTTCCCCCTATTCTGGCCAGATGTAATCAGGAAACGCCGTGTGTCTCGGATCAAGAATGTGTCGAGCAATTTGATCCGTCTTATGGCTGTTTTGACGGCTGCTGTTTTTCGGATTTTCAGCGCAATTATCAAATGCAGGATGATGATAAAGATGGAATCGAAAATTTTTTCGACAATTGTTATGAATCCATTAACCCCACCCAGGGAGATTGCGACAAGGACGGCGTTGGCGACGCCTGCGATAATTGCCCCGTGGATTATAATCCTCTTCAAGAAGATAGCGAGCGTCGTGAATTTATTGGGGACGGCATTGGCGACGTCTGCGACCCCGACGATGATAATGACGGGATTCCCGATGAGGAAGATGGGTGTCCCTTCGATAAGCTTCCAGCCACGGTAGATAGTGATTCCGACCAGGTCCCGGACCTGTGCGACAATTGCCCCCTCGAAGCCAATTTCGATCAAGCGGATCAAGATAACGATTTTTTCGGCGACGCCTGTGACAATTGTCCGATGGACTCAAATAGTGTCCAGCTTGATTTTGACCAAGATGGTTTGGGAGATGAATGTGATCCGGATAAAGACGGCGACGATATCGACAACGATCAAGACAATTGTCCTGACACCCCCAATCCCGACCAAAACGATATGAATGGCAACGGAATTGGAGATGCCTGTGATTTTGGCCCTCCCCCACCACCACCGGGATCCTTTTGCGGTGATGGGTTTTGCGATTCCCTTGGAGGAGAGGATGCCGGAAATTGTCCCACCGACTGCATGGGTGTACCCCCTCCTCCCCCACCAGTGCCTTTTTGCGGGGATGGAACTTGCGACTCCCTTGCCGGAGAAGATGTTGGCACTTGTCCGGCAGACTGCATTGCCGTTCCACCGCCTCCTCCACCGGTATCCTTTTGTGGGGATGGGACTTGCGACTCCCTTGCCGGAGAGGATGTTGGCACTTGTCCGGCAGACTGTATTGCCGTACCACCGCCGCCCCCACCACCAGGATTTTAAGGCATGAATTTAAAATTATTTAAAATATTGGCTTCTCTCCTTTGGATTTATCTCCTACAGGCCTGCGTGGCCAGCACTCCCATCGGTGGAGGGAATCCAGCGGGACCGCCCGCAGGACTTGCGGAAATTCCATCTTTGCAATTCCCTGAAGGCTTGTCCAATGAGTTTAATGTCGAAACTCCGGCGAGTTCGGGTTCTGACGTTGCCCAATTGAAGGCTATGCTGAAGGCTATGGTGATGCCGGGGGATAATATCTCTGATGAGATTTCTAGATCTGCGGAAAATTATCAAAACTATTCTCAATTGGTCGATCAAATATTAGAACCGCTTCATCAAATGCTTATCCCCCGTCGAGTGGATCTCATCCACTTTGAAGACCTAATTATCATCGGCGATGAATTGGTGAACGTCAAAATTGATTTTACTCCCTATGAAGGCGAAACCTGCTCGGGAAATACTGCGGAGTTGCCGGTTTGCTATCGCATATGGTTTAACGATAAAAGGGCTCTCATAGGGGTATTCCTAAAGGCCTTCCCGACGCCGGAAAATCCCGGTGCCGGTCGTTTCCGTGGCATTTCACCCACAAAATATTTGGGCCTGGTCCCCTTTGCTGCCAATGTTAGTTATGATGTGGTGGACCCGAGCAATAAGGAGGCCGAATATTACGTAGGTATCCCCAAAGGCCCCGATAACCCAGAAGACCCCTTCCCCTTCGAGGACGTGCCGAAAGATAAATCGGAACTCTTACTGACCGCTCATCTGCTCATTAATCAAATGGGATTGGATTTTTCGGCCTTAAAAATTATTTTTGGTAGCATTGAAAATTTTATCTTTAATTTTGAAGTCCAAGATATTGGACGATGGCGCGAGGACGATAATTTTTGGAGTGGTTCGGTAGAAACTACCGAACCAAATGAACCAGATTTTCAAGCGGCCTGCGCTCTCCTGTCCTCAGGCATAGTGGTCGATCAACAGGAGTGCATCGATCGAAGCATCGATGTGGAAGGTTTGAATTTCATCCCCTTTGTGGAAATTTCCGATTTGGCTTTTCCACCGGACTTTCCACCTTCGCCCACTTTTTAAGTCGAAAAACAAGCAACAAAATCACTTTGGCCTAACCCTAAGCTCCACCCGCTTTTTATCTTTTTTCCCCTGCAGGCTCAGGCCTTCGCTGCCGAATTCTGCTGTAGTTAAGGTACGCATGGGATTGGTCTCGGTTTCACCGGCAACTTTGATGCTGCCGCCCTTAATTTTTGCCTTGGCTTCGTTGCCCGTCTTGGCAAATCCCGCCTCCTTTACCAAGGCATATAAGGCCACGCTACCGGCCTTGAGAGATATTTCGAAAAGCCCCAAGTCTTCTACCTGTCGTTCGGTAAAACTCTTGGTAAAATTGGCCTCGGCCTGATCAGCGACTTCGATAGAATGCAACTGGGCCACGATATCTTTGGCGAGGGCCACTTTGGCGGTTTTGGGATGCAGGCTACCGGCCGAAACCGCTTTTTCCATGGCGACGATTTTTTCATTGGGTAGATCGGTGAGTAATTCATAATAACGCCACATTAAAGCGTCGCTTAAACTCATGAGTTTGCCAAACATGGAATCGGGGGCTTCGGTGACTCCGATGTAATTTCCCTTGGACTTGCTCATCTTTTCGACCCCGTCCAATCCCTCTAAAAGCGGCATGGTCATAACCACTTGTTCAGTCTGGCCTTCTTCTCGTTGTAAGGTGCGCCCCATGAGCAGGTTAAACTTTTGATCGGTCCCCCCTAATTCGACGTCGGCCTTCATGGCAACCGAATCCCAGCCCTGCAATAGTGGATAAAGAAATTCGTGAATGCCTAGTGGGTGTCCGGCTTGATAGCGTTTCTCAAAATCGTTTCGCTCC
>JAJFLL010000065.1 GCA_021772695.1 Deltaproteobacteria bacterium | reverse complement strand
CGCCGGAGTCTTGTACCCCTTCTTCGGAATTTTGCTGAGTCCCATGATCGCCGCAGCCGCTATGACCTTTTCTTCGGTCTCGGTCATCACCAATGCCCTGCGCCTAAAGGGCCTATCCTTGCAGGAATAATCTTTGAATAGAATGACCCTTTACAAGCGGTCCCCAGCTCATTAAGGGAGATTTCATGTCGAAGGCGGTTCAAAAATTATTCACCGAGATCGCACCCAAATATGATTTTTTAAACCACTGCTTAAGCCTGACCATCGATCGGCGCTGGCGGGATCGTGCGGTGGGGCGTCTCAAGGGTCAAAAATTAACACGTATTCTCGACCTCTGCGCAGGCACCTTGGATCTCAGCCAAGGCCTATTAGAGGAATTTCCCCGTGCCCAAGTGGTGGCCGTAGATTTTTCCTTGGCCATGCTTGAATCAGGGCGGCAGAAGGTAGCCACTTCGATGGCTTGCCACCTACTCTGCGCTGACGGTCATTCCCTGCCCCTGTTGGATGAAAGTTTTGATGCGGTGGTTTGCGGCTTCGGCATTCGCAATTTGGAATGCCGACAGCGGGCCATTGAAGAAATACATCGCGTCTTAAAACCTGGGGGCCACTTGCTCATCTTAGAATTCTTTCGCCCTGAAGGTGGTCTCGCCAAAGCCTTTTACCAAACCTACGGGCGCTTTGTGATTCCTAAGCTTGGCGGGCTCATTTCGAAGAATCCCGAGGCCTACCAATATTTGCAAGATTCCATTCAACGTTTTTACAGCATCTATGAATATCAGGCCTTGCTGCGAGACAACGGTTTTTCCGATGTCGAAACCCAAAAGCTCTCTGGCGGTATTGCCCACGAAATCCTGGCCTGTAAATCCCCCAAAATTGAGGACTGAAATTCCACATGGCCGTTGTCACCAAAATTCGTCACACCCTCGAGTTGATCAAATTTTCTCATACGGTCTTTGCCCTGCCCTTCGCATTGGCCGCTTACTTTGTGGCTACCGGTGGCCATTGGGATAGCACCACTCTGCTATGGGTAATGGCCTGTCTGGTACTGGCCCGTACCTCAGCCATGGCCTTCAATCGTCTTGCCGATGCCAAGATCGATCAGGACAACCCCCGCACCCGGCAACGGCATCTGCCTGCGGGACTCCTAAGTCGGCGTTTCGTCATGGGGCTCACCTTGATAAGCGGCGTAGGTTTTGTCTTGGCTGCACGGCAATTAAACCTCCTCGCCTTTTGGCTGGCGCCATTTTGTCTAGCCGTATTGTATTTGTATTCCCTAACTAAGCGTTTCACCCATTACACCCAACTGTTCCTCGGCCTAGCTCTAGGTCTAGCACCCGTAGGGGCCACCATCGCCGTATTGGGGAAAATCACACTATCCTCGATTATTTTGGGGTTGGCCGTCCTTTTTTGGGTGGCGGGTTTTGATTTATTGTATTCCTTACAAGATATAAATTTTGACCGACAACACCAGGTACATTCTCTTCCGGTGAAGTTAGGCGAGCGACGTACCTTTTGGTTGAGTCGGATATTTCATGCCGTATTTTTCGGATTACTTTTACTTTATGGACAACAGGTGAGTTTCGGCGAAGTATACTGGATCGGTTGTGGCATCTCGGCCATATTTCTTGTCTACCAACACTTCACCTTACGCAACGATCTACAAAAGATTCAAGCGGCCTTCTTTACCGCCAACGGCTTGCTCAGTATATTCTTTTTAGCCTTCGTCTTGGGTGATCTTTATTTATAGATTTTAGCGAACACGTTTAAGGCATTCCTATTAGATCAAAGCTTCATCACCGAAATAACGCCCTTCACTTTTTCAAGGGTTCGTTTGGCTTGTTCTAAATGGTCGCGGTCCCGTATGTCTAAGGTGAATATATTGACGGCTTTCTGATCATGGGTAGAACGGATGTTTGCCTGGGATATATTAATGCCCATGGCGGAAATTCGCTTGGTCATGTCGGCTAAAAGGCCCGGTTTATCGACGCTGACGATCTTGAGTTTAGCCGAGTGAAAAATATCTTCGGCAGACTTCCAGCTCACATCCACTCGTCGCTCTGGGTCATTGGCCATCACCTTGGCACAATCACGGCGATGAACCATGACTCCCCTACCTCGAGTGATGAAGCCCGTCACCGTATCTCCAGGCAAAGGCGAACAGCATTTTCCCAAGGTAACGAGAATATTCGTGTGGCCCCCAACGGTAATGCCTGTTTTGTTCCGTTGTTTAACCTTCTTAAAAATTTGCTTTAAAATACCCTCTTTTTTGGGAGCCTCTTCCTTTAAAATTGCTTCCTTGGGTAAGAGTTTTTTGGCCACGTTGGAGGCGGTAATCTTACCGTAACCAATTTGGGCAAATAACGACTTATCATTTTTCAAATTGAATTTGTCGATGGCAACCCGGGTCACGTCATCGGGTTTGAGCATCTTATTAGCGCTGAAACCGTATTTTTCAATCTCGCGAGTCAAGAGATCAACACCTAAATGAATGGCTTGATCTCTCTGATCCAGCTTAATCTCGTGTCTGATCTTGGCCTTTGATTTACTAGATTTAACGAATTGCAGCCAATCCCGCTTGGGTTTGGAATTGGGACGGGTCAAGACAGTGACCGTATCGCCGCTGCGCAATTGATAATCGAGCGGCACGATGCGATCATCAACTTTGGCACCGACACATTTATTGCCAACGTCGGTGTGAATGGCATAAGCAAAATCCACTGGTGTGGAACCATAGGGTAATTCGATCAGATCGCCATTGGGAGTGAATACATAGACATCAGTGGCAAACAGATCAAGCTTCACCGATTCTAAAAATTCAGCCGGGTCTTTTAAATCTTTCTGTAGATCGATGAGTTCCCTAAGCCATTGGAACTTCTCTTTGTCTGTGGTGGCGATACTGCCGTCTTCTTTATACTTCCAGTGGGCGGCAATGCCTCCTTCTGCGATTTCATGCATTTCTCTAGTACGGATTTGAAATTCCACCTGCTGCCCGTCCAGACAAACCACCGTCGTATGCAAGGATTGATAAT
>JAJFLL010000064.1 GCA_021772695.1 Deltaproteobacteria bacterium | reverse complement strand
TTTGCGTTTGCTCGATGGCATAGTCACTGGCTCGCCGAGTCCCCACAACGGCAATGCAGGAAATAGAAGTCATGAAATCGAAACTGGAATCGGAATGATAGATCACCATGGGTGGGTCCGACAATTCTCTCAAGGGCATGGGGTAATGGTGATCGGCCAGGGTAAAAAAAGGACCAGGGGCTTGAGATTGATTTAGGGTCGGCGGATGACTGGGAAAGGCACTCAACCATTTATCAGCTAAATAGGAACGAATACGAAGTGGCTGTTTACACGATTCTTGCCATAGCCGTTTCCAATGGGGCCCGTGATCCAAAAGGTATTGAATGGCCCTGCGTCCCAGACGCAATTCTCGCCACAAATATTCCAGGAGCTGACTTTTTTGATCGGGCGAAGGTTTTTCCATACCCTCGACATATGCAATTTTAATGCAAATCTAAGAAAGGAAGGAGGTCAATAATTAGAGGACTCGGAACTCTCTGCGGAAGAAGTACTGGTGGTACCTGAAGCCTCCTCCTCCCCATCCACCCGTTCCTTCAGTTCTTTGCCGACTTTGAAGAAGGGAAGTTTTTTCGGAGCCACACTGATGGACTCACCAGTTCTCGGATTGCGCCCCGTATAGGACTCATATTCACGATTTACAAAGCTGCCAAATCCACGAATTTCAATACGATCGCCGCGAACCAGTGCCTGGGACATAGAATCAAAGACCAAATTCACGGCCTCTTCAGCCCGCTTTTTTGGGATTTTAGATTTCTCAGCAATGACTTCGATCAATTCGGATTTATTCATTGCCTGCCTCCTTGTGGAAGATGAGGTCGTCATATACAAATAACCCCTTAAAATTACTTTAAAAATACCAGTTATTCTAGAAAGGGGTCAACCCTTAAGTTCTCAGGCCTGCTCAAACAACTCCCTAACATCCTTAAGGAATTCAATTTTTCCTAGACCATGTTGAGATTTTTTAGAATGGATAATAAAATATGTAATGATATTAATAAGTTATAAACAAAGGCCCTTATGGAGGCTTTTTGGCCTGTCGGGGAATCCCTGACAAAAAAATGAAAAAGAAATATGCCCCCGGCAAGAATCGAACTTGCGCACAGGGATTAGGAATCCCACGCTCTATCCACTGAGCTACGGGGGCATTGGCCTTGGCCCTTAATCCCTAAATGAAGATTTGGTCAATGATAGCCTTTAGCAGCGTAGGAATTTCAAACCCTCAGTCCCAGCATCCGGTCGTATCCTTTCTCGAATTGGCAATAATCAGCCCATTCGTGACCTACAAAACTTGGCATCCGTCTTGCTTTTCATGCCCTTGCATGACTGATCCATATCCCGATTCCAATCTACCCACCCCATCTCATTTTTTAACAGAGCCGCAAATCGAATCCCGATTAAAACAATACCCGCCTTTAAAATCTTTTTTTTCGCAAAGCCATAGCAGTGTTCTCTTTCGACAACGGCCCCATTTAGCCAATCCCATTTATGAGATCCAATTGGCTTGGTCCTTTGATGATCGTTTAGAAACTTATGCCTGGGTATGGTTAGATGCTCTAGAAGGCAGCTTCATAGAATTAAGATGGGAATAAAAATTTTACTTCATGAGGTATTCTGGCTACAAAGCTAAATATGCGGCATTCCTTGATCTGGGTCCTAATCCAGTTGGCCCTTTGGTGCTTCCCCCTTCCCCTCTATAGCCTTGCCACCTCCCCTCCACCCTCTTTAAGCATTTTAAAAAAATTAATCGCTATTGATACGACCAACCCACCGGGAAATGAAATAGCGGCCGCCCAGTGGGCCCACGACTACCTTAGCGAATTTGGCATCCCATCCAAAATTGTCGAATCCGCCCCAGGACGCGGCAACCTCATCGCAAAATTACCCGGGAAAAACACAGGAAAATCACTGGTATTATTGGCTCATTTAGATGTGGTCACCGCAAACCCTACGGAATGGACCTACCCACCTTTTGTACCCACCGAGGCCAATGGCTATCTCTATGGGCGCGGTGCCATCGACATGAAGGGACAAGCTGCCCTTATGATGGCCGTATTCATTGGACTCCACCTTGAAAAAATTCCTTTAGAACGAGACTTATATTTAGTTTTGGTGGCCGATGAAGAGGCAGGCGGCAAATACGGAGCCGAATATTTGGTGGAACATCACCTGAAGGAATTAGACCCTGCCTTGGTCCTCAACGAGGGTTCCATCGGATTAAACCGTGATGGCATGCACCTGTACCCCATTCAGGTAGCCGAAAAAGGGGTAGCTTGGCTCAAGGTAAGCGCTGTGGGAGATTCCGGCCATGGGTCCATGCCCACAGCCAACAATGCCACCCTGCGTTTGATACAAGCCATAGATAGAATTACCGCCCACCCTCAACCCATTCAAAAAACTCCGATTGTGGCGGCTTTTTTAGAAGGCATTTCCCGGGAATTCTCCTTCCCCAAATCTTTTCTCATCAAAAACTTCTTTTCGTTCCCCGTTCGACAATTGGCTCCCTTGCTGGCGGGATCCAAATTAAACGCCGATAAATTTTTTAATGCGATGGTCCGAAATACCATTGTCCCTACGGTGCTGAAGGCGGGCGAAAAGACCAACGTTATTCCTGCCAATGCAGAAGCCGAAATCGATTGTCGATTGTTACCGGGAGTTTCCCCAGAGGAGTTTATCAAACAATTAGCCTCTAAAATCGATGACTCCAAGGTTCAATTGTCATTCTTGATGAAAAACCCTGCCAACGAATCCAACTTTCAAACTCAAGATTTTGCGATATTAAAAAAGGCGATCCAAGCCGTAGACCCACAAGCGGTGGTCGTCCCATTTATTTCACCTGGAGCAACCGATATGAGATTTTTTCGCCGAAAGGGCATTCTTGCCTACGGCATCATTCCTGTATTGGTGACTCAAGAAGATCTGGACGGGCTTCACGGTAAAGATGAAAAAATCCCCTTGGCCGGTCTGACCAAGGGGGAAAAGATTTTAGAGAAATTTATAAAAGATTGGCAGCAACAACCTTAAGAGAGTTTCTTCATTAAACTCATTAAATCGTTAAAATACTCATTATAATACCCGCCCGCACCGGTATAAATCACCATCATGACCACATTGGGATCGGTTTTAATGGCGAAGATCTTTTGATTGATTTCATCTTTGCGGCGAATATTGAAAGTGTCCCATGTCTTTCCTTTAATGGTTTCTGGTTTAATCAATTGTACTTCCGCACCTTGATAGTCGGGCTTTTCAATGATTTTTAACCGGACCTGTTCAATAAAGGCCTTGGCCGATACGGGTACATCGTAAGTATGACATCGAATGTTGACCGCCTGCCCGATTTTGGTGGGATGAAGGATGCGTTGGTGCTCTTTCTCGGGTGGTTTGGTACTCCAATTCTTATTGGGTACAACACATTTACTCAAGGGACCGTCTAAATTTGCTGCAAAACCTGAACGACTGACTCCCACCATCGACAGCGTCAATAGAGCAAGCACGACCAGCCCAATAGAAAAATACTGCTTCATCACATCTTTCATGGATCAACCTCACGAGTTTTTTAAGTTTAGTTATCAAAAAAGTATCCTCTCATTATCCTACTGTCCAGAATCTTATTTCCCAGCTTCCCCTCTCAAAGGTGGGGCGAAGTGTCTCCAGGTAGTGGATGATTTGCAGGCTTCGTACCTCAACGACCCATTCCCCGCCTCCGCTTCAACTGACAGAATCATTATATCTATTTGAATTTATTAATTTATTTAATATTTAACCATCAAGGTTTTTTGGCCTACCCCTTGCAGTTATTACTGGCGATGGCTTGGGCCCACTAGGGGTTGGTCTAAGCGGTCATAGGAGGATCCTCAAAAAAAAAGGGCACACCCATGGCAGATCCAATCGCTTGTCTTAAACTCGCTTTAACACCCAATCTATATCTCAGTCCTCTTGCAACACCCGAAACAGTCCAACAATGTTTGGCGGGACCTGCTGATGGTTCCACCAAATCGGTAAGTGATTCGGTCATTCGTGGGGCCTTGGCCTTGATTCCCTTAGGCGGGACCGCAGGAAAATTGGCCCGCAATGCCGCACGATTTGGTGCCAGGGCAGCAGCCAAGGGGGCAAAAATACACCGCCCCATTACCAACCCAACTTCCAGTTCCCCGTCAGGCAACCCTTGTCTCAGTCCATTCACCTTGGGTTTACAATTAGTAAGCGGAGTCCTGTTGGGACCAAGCTCTCTTTTAATATCACCATTGGGCACACCTCATTCCCTGCCTCAACTATGTGAGCCGGATCATGATCCGTTGTTGCAAGGAGCCGAACAATTTTTGAATGACGCCAGTGACAAAGGCGCAGATTTGCTCATGGATACCTTTGGGCCAAAGCCGGCCCTTTGGCTGGCTGAAACTTTTGGATTATAAAAAATTGGGAAGTTATCGCTTCCTAGACCCGGTAATACCTGGGGGTTTGCCGGGTCTTTTTTTTAACTAGCCCGCATACCGCCAAGCATTTTTTGTTTTTCCCGGTGTAAGGAACGGGCCAGTTGTCGAAGCATCTCAGGTAATGTCTTAAACTCTGGTGTAAACGCCACCACTCCCACGGAAAAATCGGCCTTAAAGGGTTTGCGAGGATCGCTGAAGGTCAATTTTGCCATTTCTCGCCTCAGTCTCTTGCCTAATTGAAGGGCATTCTGTTCGGAACATTTCGGCAATACGACCAGAAACTGATCTTCCCCGAATCGTCCCACCACATCGCTCTGTCTGACATTATTCAAAATAGTTTGAACCGTGGAACGCAACACCCGGTCTCCCGCCAAGACTCCAAAATTTTTATTAAGTTCATTGAAGTGGTTGAGATCTAGTAGGAGTAAACAAAATTCCTTACCCAGGTTCTGAGCTTTTTCCCAGTGACGCCAGAGCTCTTGTTCCATAAAGCGCCGGTGGAAACATGGAGTGACTCTATCCATTGATCCTTGTTCCCACGAGAGTTCCCTACCCTGACCTGGTTTTCCGTCATACCCTGGATCCAAATGAACCAAGACACCCAGGAATAAAGCGACACCGAAATAAAGAGCCCAATAGGGAAGCCCCGTCTCCCAGATTGGATCTTGGGGCCAGTGGACACTTAAACGACAAAAAACGGAAACAAGCACCATCAATAGAGCCATGGCCAGACCACCCTTAAGACCTCGCAGATAGGCAGCCCAGGTCACCGGAACCACCAGGAATAGTTCCAACCATTGATTGAAGGGTTGTTGTTGAGGAAAAAAAATCTGCACGATCAGAATGAAAGCGACAAAAACCCCAAAGCACCCGAATAAAATTCCAAATCGTTTTATTTTGGACATGGCATCCCAACTCCATAAAAATTATCGCCCAAGGGACCCCATGGATGCAACTGGGCATTTGGAACACTTCAATCTTTCCAACACTAGAAACCTTATGCAAAGTTCGATGGAATTTTTACTTTAGTAGAATATGGCGCCAATCTAAGCAAAAATAGACAATGTAAGAGGGCTTTGTATTATTTTGAAAATGAAATGGCGTTTAGTACCCTGGTTCGAAACGTGGGTCCCGCACAGGTCTGAGGTTATCACCTTCTTGAAAGTTATCGGGGACCCCTTGAAATCCAATGGGATTAGGTCCAGGAGAAAAACCCGGGCCCCGTGCACGGCCGTCAAAGCCAACTCCATTGGGAGTACCTTGAAACCCCGGACCCCGAGCCGTGCCACCAAAACCCGGGCCCACGGGAGCTCCGCCAAATCCGGGTCCACGAGGGGTAGCTACTCCGGCCCTACCTTGTGCAAACGAGGTGGTGCCTAAGCATCCCAATGACAGGACTAAAAAACCTAAAAACGAGTATTTCAAGAATCGCCGACTGGATGTATGCATAATGTCCTCTATTGTAGTCCCATTTTTTCAAACTGAATAGACTTACCCAACAAAAACGAAAAGTTATTAGGAATTTTAATACCTTACTAGACCTTCGTTTTGAAATGCTCCATTTGCTCAGGCGTCAATTCAACCCACGCGGCCTTCGCCCTACCTATTACTTCACCGGATTCG
>JAJFLL010000063.1 GCA_021772695.1 Deltaproteobacteria bacterium | reverse complement strand
GATGGCTCCCGAACTCACCAAGATAATCTGTCTGCGAGCGGTAATTAAGGGTGCGATCTGTTTGGCCAGATCCCGGCAGCGAGCGGCGCTCAGTCGGTTGCCGTCCTCCACTAGGGCGGAAGACCCCACCTTGATCACGATTCGTCGCTTGGATTTAAGGGTAGCTCGCATGGCCCTCACCTTAATACAGGCTCAGTCTTTTTTCCAAATCTCTTCTCCAAGGGCGTGGACCAATGCTTGGACACCAGTACCGGAGACCGCAGAAATAATGAAACATCGAATCCCCCGGTCCTGGAAATCCCGCTGCACCTGCTCCAAGGCTTCTGCGTCGGGATACATATCGGCCTTGGTCAAAACCACCCATCGGGTGCGATCTTGAAAGCTTATGGAATGGGCCAATAATTCCCGTTCAATGCCCATAAAGGCCTCCCAGGGATCTTCCTGGGTGGGATCGCTGACGTCTAGGAGGTGCAGGAACAGGCGGGTGCGTTCGATATGTCGTAAAAACTTCGTGCCCATGCCCGCCCCTTGGGCCGCACCTTCGATCAGGCCTGGAATATCGGCCACGACAAAGGATTGATAATCGCCCCCGCGCACCACACCTAACTGAGGGCGCAATGTGGTGAAGGGATAGTCGGCCACCTTGGGACGGGCCGCGGAAATTTTTGAGATCAGCGTCGATTTGCCCGCATTAGGGCGCCCGATCAGACCCACATCGGCCAAGAGCTTCAATTCTAAAATCAAATGCCGCTCTACCCCCGGGCTGCCCGATTGGCATTGCCGAGGGGCCCGATTCACCGAACTGGCAAAGGAAAGATTGCCCCGGCCACCCCGACCGCCCGGTGCTGCCACAAAACTTTGTTTCGGCTTCACCAAATCGGCCATCATCTCCCCGGTCTCGGCGTCTTTGACCAGAGTTCCCGGCGGTACCTTAATAATGGTCGGATGACCCCGACGACCGTGCATACCCTTACCGCCACCCGGTTGCCCATGGCCCGCACGAAAGTGTCGTCGGCCTTTTAGGTCCATTAAGGTGTTTTGCCCTGCATCCACTTCTAAAATCACATCGCCACCGCTACCCCCATTCCCACCATCGGGCCCTCCACGCGGCACGTATTTTTCCCGACGAAAGGAGACACAACCATCCCCTCCGCGACCGCCCATCACCATTATTTTGGCTTCATCGATAAATTTCATGGCATGAAAAAACCCCGGACCGAAGAACGGTACGGGGTTTCCAAAGAACATTCAAAAAAGTTTAATTAGGAAGCGGGAAACACGTGTACCCGTTTTCTCGACTTGCCGTATTCCTCGTATTTGACCACACCGTCGATCTTGGCGAATAAGGTGTAATCCCGACCCATCCCCACGTTTTCACCGGGGTGAATCTTGGTGCCCAGTTGTCTGACAATGATGCTACCGGCGGGAATTTGTTGGCCACCAAAGATCTTGACGCCACGACGTTGGCCCTGTGAGTCGCGACCGTTTTTAGAAGATCCGCCTGCCTTTTTATGAGCCATAATGTTTCAACCTCGTCTCTCTCGCCTCGTAAGCCCTCGCTTACCAAGCCGAGATTAAAGAAGGCTTAAGAGGAAATTTGATTGATCAAGACTTCGGTGAATTCCTGTCGGTGTCCTTGTTTTTTGGAATAGCCCTTGCGACGCTTTTTCTTAAACACCAAAATCTTGCGGTCTTTGCCGTTGGCGATGATTTCACCGGAAACCTTGGCACTGGACACCAGTGGCTTGCCCACCTGAAGATCCTTGCCGCCGCCCACGGCTAGCACTCGGGTAAACTCGATGGCTTGTCCCACGTCTCCGGGAACTCGCTCAATTTTTACCGCAACGCCTTCGTTGACCCGGTATTGTTTGCCACCTGTTTCAATAATTGCGTACTTCATAATAGTCCTTCAAAAACCCCCTAAAAGAGACATTTTATGGGGGCCGGGCCTTCTAACTGGTTTTCGCTTCGTCGTCAAGGAAGCCATGCTACAACGCACTGTGCGGGGAGGCAAGCCCTCAACTATTAGGAATATTTGGGAATTTTCCCCACATCGGGAAATATTTGCCCTCAGCCGGCAGGCTCGTCGTCGAGGATATAATGAAAATCAATAATAATTTCAATAAGTTAGTGATTTCGCTTCTTCAAAGTAAATGGGCCCTTTTGGCCCATTTTTTGTAATCTATATTAAATAAGTTGAAGGAGGGCTCAAATTTTAAGGAGAGAGCCATGACATCCAAACTGGCCAAATTCGGGCAACGGGCCTTTAAATTCTATTTTGCCTTCTGTCTCATGACCTTCGCCCTGCTCGTCTTGTTGATGAACCTGCCGCGCATGAAGTTACACAGCCGGCAAGACTCCACGATTCAGCCCACACCGATTGAAACCTCGGAACCGAGCCCGGTGGTCAGCGTTGCGCTGCCGCCCGAAAAGACCGACAAAGAAGAGCTCTAATCCTTATCTTCCAAAATATCGAATTGCTCCACATTGAGGGTGTCGTCTCGTTTGAGAATGATTTTCTTATAAATCTTTTTCTCAAGCTCGATCATCCCTTCCTGTTCCTCATCATTGAGGGCCTCATAGACGATGGGGTGCACCAATACGACCAGGCGACTGACATCCATATCGGCGGCCTCACGCTGAATCTGACGAAAAATCTCATAACAAATGGTGGTGGCCGATTTGTGATAGCCCCGGCCATCACAAAAGGAACAAGGTTCGCACAAGACCCGGGCCAAACTTTCATTGGTGCGCTTTCGGGTCATCTCCACCAAACCCAATTCGGTAATGCGACTTAGAGTGGTCTTGGCCCGGTCCCGCGACAGGGCCCGCCGCAAGACGCTGTAGACCCGCTCCCGGGAAGACCGCCGCTCCATATCGATGAAATCTAGAATGACGATGCCGCCTAGGTTTCTTAACCGCAATTGATAACCGATTTCTTCGACCGCCTCTAAATTGGTTTTTAAAATAGTGTCTTC
>JAJFLL010000062.1 GCA_021772695.1 Deltaproteobacteria bacterium | reverse complement strand
AATCTCGAATTGAATGGGGATCCCACTATCATTGTATTGGAGGAAGGGTGGAAGCTTTTGGACAACCCTTTCTTCGCCCCTCGAATCAAGGATTGGTTGCAATCCATCCGGAAGCGAAATGGCTTTGTCATTTTTCTTACTCCCAACATTGAAAGCGCCTTCAAATCAGGGATCGGTGATGCCCTGGTGCAACAATCCGCGACCTCAATCTTCCTCCCTAATCATAAGGCGACCCACGAAGGTTATTGCGAGGCATTCAAATTAAGCGAACGGGAATTCGAATTGGTGAAGACCCTGGATCCCCAGGACCGGTGTTTCTTGGTCAAGCACGGAAAGGATTCGGTCCTTGCCAAACTAGACCTTGGCGGAATGGAGGAATTCATCCCGGTTCTTTCCGGAACCACGAAAAACGTCTCCCTTATGAATCAAATTATTCAAGAAAAAGGTCCCGATCCGGAAAACTGGCTCCACATTTTCATAGAAAGGGCGAAAAAATGAGAAATGTAAAACTCCTATTAATTGGCCTGTTTACCTTTGGCATAATGTCCCCGGGCAATGCGGCCATGCCGGTCTACGACGCTTCATCTCTCAAACAGGCTATCATGGAATTCCAACAATTAAAGAAACAATATGACATGTTGAAACAGCAGTACGAGGAGCTGGTGGCCTTGAAAGATTCCATGACCGGATCCTACGGGATGGGGATTCTTCTCAACGGTTCGGAGGAGACTGCCAGCCGCCGGGTACTGCCCCAGACCTGGCAGGAAGTGGTGGAGATGCAAAAGCAGGGATTTTATGGGGACCTGCTCAAACACTATTCCCAATTGCTTCCCTCCATCGAACCCAATCTTATTTCGGTAAACGCCAAAGACCGCGACGTGGTCGGTTACAAATTATCCAAAGGTTACACCCAATCGGCCTTTGCGTCGACCGAGGCGATCTATAACCAATTGGATAAACGCCTTAAAACCATTGAAGGCCTGGTAGGCCGCATCGATCAAACCCAAAACATCAAGGAAGCGACCGATTTGAACAGCCGGATCGTGGCGGAGACGGGCTTTATTAGCCTGGAGATGGCCCGGCTCAGCAGCCTTCAGCTCTCCTTGCAGGCGGTTTTCCAAAATGAAAGCAACCGTGAATTGGAAAACCATAGCGAGTTTTTCTCCAAACCCAAATAGCCGGAATTAATATCAATGAATCATTCCACCGACATTCTGAATAAGGTTGATGCCATTACCCTGGGATACACCGCCAAGGCATTCCAAGCGGTGGTGGATGCTCACTCCACCGAGCTTCGCCTGATGTTGGTGGCCTATTTCGCCTTTTTCGGCATCGCGGTCATGCAAGGCTTTGTGCCTTTGACGACGCGGGAGATCGCCAAACATGTGTTGAAGGCCCTGCTGGTTTTCTCTATCGCGACCAATTGGGGAAATTTCACCGTATTTTTCTACAACACTTTTACCTCGGGGCCTGACCAATTGATGAGTGCCTTGGTGGGCGGTTCCCAACCCAGCGCACAATTGGGGGTCGTCTTTGACAAAGGAATGGCCGCGGCCAGCCAGATCTTTGAGAATGCCGGGAAATGGGACATCGGACAGATGCTGGTGGCCTTCATCGTCATGGTGAGCACCGTTTTATTGACCGCCTACGCCTTGTTTCTCCTGGTCTTATCCAAAATGGGGCTGGCCATTTTACTTTCACTCGGGCCCATTTTTGTGGCCTTTGCCCTTTGGCCTGCGACCAAAGGGTTATTTAATTCTTGGCTTCACTATGTGATTAATTTTTCGCTCATTCCCGTGATCACCCTCGCATTTTTAGGATTGATCATCTCCATCCTGGAGGGCTCGGTCCTTACCATCGAGCAAGTGGGTGACAGGCCGCTGATCTATCACACCCTTCCTTTTCTCCTGACGGGCTCCATCACCGTTTTACTCTTGGGCCAGGTTCCCAAATTGGCTTCATCACTAGGGAGCGGGATTGCCCTATCAACAGAGGGGGCTTTTCAAAGATTAATGCGGAGTCCCTCCAGAGCTAAGAGCCATGTGCTTGGATCGGCCAAGGTGGGAGGCAAGGCCCTGGAGGGTGCAAAACCGGCCTATCAAAAGGCCGGAAGCTTTTACCGAAGGATTCGCAGCATGAGTGAATCCAAACCGGAAAGGTTTTTGGGAAATTAAATGGCGAAATCCACCTTCAAAGACGACCCAACTATATCTCAATGGCATAAGGACATTTACGGCACCGCAGTGGTGAGCCGTAACCGCTGGGTGGTGGTGGGGATAATTGCCTTAATCCTTGCCATCCTGGAGGCCGGTGCCCTGATGATTTTGACTCCCCTTAAGGCGGTGGAGCCCTATGTCATTCAAATGGATAACGACACGGGGATTACCACGGTATTGGAACCCCTGGGGGAAAAGAGACTCACCGAAAAAGAAGCGGTAACCAAATTCTTCATCGTCAAATACGTGGTCGCCCGCGAAACCTACGACCCTCAGGATCTAAACCATAATTATGAGCTAGTCCGGCTGATGTCCACCTCGGAGGAAGCAGCGCGGTTTGACGATTACGTCCGGGGTCCGGATGGACCCATCGAAAAATTTAAAGCCGCCATTCGTCAAACCACCCGGGTTCGGTCCGTTTCCTTTTTAAACCAACATACTGCCCAGGTCAGGTTTTCCTCCACCCAAAGGCAAATCGGTACCAATGAAAAACAAGAGAGCTATTGGATAGCCACCTTGAGCTTTCGCTACGTCAACACCCCCATGGAGGAAAATGAGAGGTTGAACAATCCATTAGGTTTCCAAATTAAAAACTATCGAATCGATCAGGAGGTAATAAAATGAAAAAAATCATCTATTTAACCCTATTTTTATCCCTTGTTTCTGTTTCTGTTTCTGTTTCGGCGCAGGCCTCCCAAGAACCCAGGCCCCTGGGAAGTGACAACCGGATCAGGCACGTCATGTTTGACCCTAATGAGGTCTATGAGATTTCCACATCTTATGGCTTTCAGACCGTCGTGGAATTCTCTCCCAGGGAAAACATCTTGGTGGCCTCCATTGGGGATTCCATCGGATGGCAGGTGGTTCCTGCTGTAAATAAATTGTTTATCAAGCCGGTGGCCAACGATGCTGTTACCAATATGACCGTGGTGACGGACCAGCGTACTTACTATTTTAATTTGATCGCCCTTAGGTCCGAAGCATTGGGCGACATGACCTATCTGGTACGGTTTAACTATCCTGCACCGCCTCCCATCTACGAGGGCCTTTCGACCGGCCCCAAAAATCCGGCGGATCTTAATTTCAATTATAAAGTAAAAAACCAGGAAGACACCGGACTGATTAGGGTTTTTGATGATGGCCAGTTCACCTATCTGCAATTTGAAAACAGCAAGGAACTCCCGGCCATTTTTGTGGTGGGCCCGGATGGAAAGGAATCCCTGGCAAATTTCCGGATTAAAAAACCCTATGTGGTCATTGAGCGTCTCACCAACGAATTGGTTTTAAGAACCGGCAAAGAAAAAACCAAGGTCTATAACAAGGGATACTCAGGTCCGGTTCAAGTCTAATTGCTGGAAACATTATGTCCGAAAATAAAGAAAAGCCTGAAAAGACCCCTTTGGACCGTGAAGAGCTGATTAAAAAATGGTCCGAGGATGAAGAGAGAACCCAAGGGCCCGGGCCCGAAGGTGAGAGATCTTTCCTAAACCGCCCTTGGATATTGGGACGAAACCGATCCAAGAGAGAGGTGGGTTTATTAGGATTTTTCTTGGTTGGCCTCGGTCTTGTGGCCATTTTCTTTATGTTTGGCGGAAAAAAAGCGGCTGAACCCATGCAACAAGAGGAAGAATTTGAGGTGGGTTCCAACCGGCCAATTGCACTGCCCAAACCAGCGCCCCCTATTCCGGAGCCGCCACCAAAGGAACCTAAACTGGACAAGGATGCCCTGGCCCTTAAGGAAGCCAGACTTAAATCCGCCATAGTAATTTTTAAGAAGGATGGATCCGGAAATGAAAATCCATCCGATTCCAATAGGGCGTCGACTCCCTCCGACCCGAACCGGCGTTTTCAAGAAGACGTAGGATCGGGCCAAGCTCCCATATCCCAAGCCACAAAATTGGTTAACTTGGATTGGAAAATTCTTCAGGGAAAAATCATCGATGCGGTCATGGAGACTGCGGTCAATTCGGACCTCCCCGGAATGGTAAGGGCCGTAGTCAGCAACGACATTTATGGGGAAACAGGGAGGAAAATTCTATTCCCAAGAGGGACCCGGCTGGTGGGCCAATACAACTCCGCGATCCGCAAGGGCCAAGCCCGGGTTTTCATGGTTTGGAACCGGGCCATTCGTCCGGATGGTATTGAAATAGTCCTCAACTCTGGAGGCACCGATCCCCTGGGCCGGGCGGGGATCAAAGGCAAGGTCAATAATCACTTTTGGCAGATCTTCGGAACCTCCACTTTGTTGAGCCTTATCGGAGCGGGTACGGCCAATGCTGGAGTCGGCGTCGGTGATCAATTCAACTCCATCAGTGCTTACCGCGAAGAATTGGCCAATTCCTTTCAGGAAAGTTCCGCGCAGGTCTTAAATCGCTACATCGATATTCCCCCAACCATAAATATCAAGCAAGGAGCCCGGGTAAAGGTCTTTGTTGCCCGGGATCTGGATTTTACCGAAGTCTTTGGGCAGTCGTTTGGATCTTTGAATTACGGGAGAAACCTGGGTCCCTGGGTTATTAATTATGAATCAGGTACCCATTGATACCTATCTTAGGCCTCTTAAGCCTTTCTTGGACCTCCCGGGGGTATCGGAAATCTCTATTAATAAGCCCCAGGAAATCTGGGTAGAAAAAATGGGTGCCAAAAATGGCATGGAACGTCATCCCATCCCCACACTCAGTCTTTCCCATCTCAAAACGCTAGCCAGATTAATCGCACAATTTTCAGAACAAGATATAAGTGAAGAGAGCCCGTTGCTCTCGGCTACTTTGCCCGAAGGGTATCGGGTACAGGTGGTTCTCCCTCCGGCGGTGGAATCGGGAAGCATCGGAATTTCCATTCGAAAACAGGCCCTCCTGAACCTGACCCTGGATGATTATGCCGAGCAAGGGGCCTTTTCAGAAATTACGAAAAACGAGGGCCGTAAAAAGATTGAAGTTCTGGCATTGCAGGAACTTTTTCAAGCCTGCCGCTATCGGGAGTTTTTAGAAAACGCGATTCAGACCAAAAAAAACATTTTAGTTTCCGCGGGAACTTCAGCTGGCAAGACCACTTTTCTGAATGCATGCCTTAAAGTCGTTCCGGTGGAGGAACGGGTCATTACCATTGAGGATACAAGGGAGGTGATGCCTTTCCAACCGAACCGCTTACATTTATTGGCCTCCCGGGGTGGTCAAGGACGGGCCAGGGTGACACCTCAGCAACTCCTGGAGGCTTCACTTCGTTTGCGACCGGATCGGATCATTCTGGGTGAATTACGTGGCCCAGAGGCCTTCACCTACCTTCGGGCAATAAATTCCGGACATCCCGGGTCGATTACCACCATTCACGCGGACAACCCCCGACTTGCTTTTGAGCAGTTGGCCTTGATGGTCATGCAGGCCGATTTGGGATTGGATCGATTACAAATTTTGGAGTACGTTCAGTCGATTATTCCCATTGTGGTGCAGTTGAGGCGGGGTACCCAAGGGAAAAGGTTTATTTCGGAAGTTTTCCATAGCACAACAATTTAGGGAGCCAGATCCATGCGCAGGATCCGATTGGAATCGGAAAGGGAAACGCCATAAAGAAGGCCGTCGACGGGGTTTTCGTGAAGCCCGGTCAGGCCAGGCAGGTTGCCGATGTGGGCGTCGGTGGTCACCTGCTCAAACTGGTTTAAGGAGATAACTCGCACGAAGCCATCATTTAGTTCATTGTAAATAATTTTATCCGTAAAGGCCCCGCCATACTGGTCGCCCAAATAGTAGGCCGATAGGATAATAAATTTGGGCTGCCCAAGAATAAAATCCGGATCAAAATTCCCGTCGTTGAAGGCATAACCGTGGATGGGGTTTACGCTATCCAGGCTACAAGGGCCTTCACAAGTTGGCCAATGGTAATTCTCACCTGAATAATAGACGCAATTAACTTCCTCATAAGTATCCTGACTTACGTCGCCCACAAACAGATCGCCGTCACCGTCCACCACAATCGAAAAGGCGTTTTGCAACCCGACGGAGTAAACACTGGTGGTCACATTGCTGACGCCATTGCCCGGGTCGGTAAACCCTCCCGCTCCTGTTGTCCGATTGGGTATGACCCGGTGCACTTTCCCCAAGGGGCTATCCACATTGAGGGCAAGTTGGGGAGTATCCCCACCGTCTCCAACCCCGATGGCCAGTTCATTCTGGGTCATGAACATCAAGGCTCCCCCGTTGTTTTCATCGGCGCTGCCTGATTTGTTAAAATCAAGGATCAATTGGGGATCCAATAGATTAAAAGTATTCCCCGGGATATCCACATTGACCCGATATCGTTCTACCAAATTACGATCCGGGTTATCATCGGGATCAGTGTAGTAAAAATATACCAGGTTATTTGCAGCGTAGAGGGGATCGGCCACCACATTAAGTAGACCCTTCTCCTCGTGATCCTGTTTGGTACTAATAAAAAAGGGAGTTCCCACCACCGAAAAGTTTTCATCAAGGTAATAAACGTTACCTGTTTTTGAAATAACCAGGGAATGCCCATTTTGTCCGGGTAAAAACTCCACATCAATTAAACTATCGGCAATGACTTCTCCAACAGGCGTGAATACTACCGCCGTTGGATCGGAAGGAGAATTGGGATTTTCGGGAGAAGGGTCCGAGGGGAGGTCAGGGGTATTATTAGAATTATCCCCCGGCAGGGTACTGCACCCGGCAATATGTGCCATAAGGATTATCAGAAACAGAGATACAAAAGAATTTTTAGCCCAATCCATAAAAGTCCCTTGCCGTGTTTAGCCAATTATTTCCAATAGCCATTAAAAGGCAAACCGCCCCACCTGTTTCTTGCCATTAACCCTAACCGTAGCAATGGCGATAAAACCATGGTTCGGATTGGATGGGAGGGTGGCCTTAAAATAATCACCTTCCTTGGTCAAATCCGATATTTTTTGGGAACCATCAGGGAATTTCAGCAATAGGGTTCCTTCCATCTCTCCGGGGGATAACGGCTTTAAATGCCGATTAAGAATATAAAGCCGGATTCCTCCCGGATTAGAAACCATTTCAAGGAAATATTTTTCAGTTTGGTAAATTTTCCCACCGTGAGGAGGTAAGGGGTCGGGATTATGAGCTTGAGCCGAATAAATAGAGAAGGTCGAAAAAATGGCTAATATTCCAAATAAAAGGATGGTTTTCCGCTTCATTTAAAATGCCCTTTACTTAAATGTAGAGAGGATTTAGATAACCTATTGTATAAATGGCTAATTTTCTGCATCAAAAAAGTAGGCCTATTCTAAAAAGGGCAGTCCCAAGCGCCATGGTGCTGCTTTATTTGGGTTTTTTACTTACGGGGCTTTACTGCCGTTGTTTCGAGAATGCCGCCCCTCCTTCAGATCACCAACACCAGGTTGCCCAGGCGAATTCAGAAACATCCGGCGGTCATCAACATTCTCACGGCGTAGATTCCAGCCACCCGTCTGGAGATCAGAATTCCTCTCCTCACTCCAATTGTAATTGCGATGGTTTTGAAGCCTCAGCATTGGTCTCTTCTTCTGACACGGCATCTGTAAAAACTAATTTTATAAAGCTGCTACCCGTTACTACGCTTCAGCCTACTTCGTTGCTTCCTTTACAACAAGTCCAGGTTGCCAACGTTTCCTCCCGTGGTCCGCCTTTTCATGTCCCGATCCCTATCAAAAATCAAGCCCTTCTGATTTAGGAAGCCTCCTTCTTTAGGTGTCAGTGTGTTTTTTTCGCCTTATAAAAGTTTTGGAGGCCATTATGGATTGGTCACTTCTTGGTTTCGGGGGCCTTAACCAGGTCCTGAATATTCATCCCGTTTTCGTTCATTTTCCCATCGCCCTTTATCCCACGGCCCTGCTCTTTTACGGGATCGGGCTCTTTCGAAAAAGGTACGGCTTACTATTGGCGGGTCAGATCTGTCTGGCCCTGGGGCTTGCCGGTACCCTCCTATCGGTTTTGACGGGGTATTGGGCCCAGGAGTCCATTCCCCACGGCGAGGCCGTTCACCGAATAATGGGTACCCATCAAAACATCGGATTCGCGATCCTGGCCTTGGGCGTTCTTTTAATGATCTGGAGTTTCTTGAAACGCGAAGGCATCCCCAAGGGGTCAAAAAGCTTTATGATTCTGATGGGCTTCACCGTTCTGCTGATTATGCAAAATGCCGATCTGGGCGGGCGGATGGTCTTTGTGGAAGGGGCCGCCGTCAAGGCCATGCAGACTCAAACGAAAGAAGAAGCTCCCGATGATCATGGTGAAGCGGTTCCAGAAAAAAAGCCGGACGCCAATGATCACCAAGGCCATGATCATCAGCATTGAACGGAGAATTTCATGCTCAAGCGATATCAACACTTTTTTATATCGGTTATTTTCCTGATGGTCACAGGGCAAGGTCTTGCCTACGGTCAAGAAGGGAATGGCGTTAACGAACTGCTTAAAGAACATAACGGTTTTGAGATCCCTTTGGCTCGATCCACGGACAAACCAGCGGGGCCGGAGGAAATCTTTCCGATTGTTATTAAAAAGCTGGATCTGAATGAGGCCATCCAATTGGCACTCAAACATAACGCGGAAATAAAGGCATCCCTGGCGGAACTTGGGATTGCCCAGG
>JAJFLL010000061.1 GCA_021772695.1 Deltaproteobacteria bacterium | reverse complement strand
ACAGTCTTTAGATCCCACCTGGGTGGAAAGCGGCCGAAAGTTCATTCAAGCCTTCGAAAAGGCTCGCGACAAAGGTGAGGTATTTCAGGGACGGGGCATGCACCCGGAGTTTGTCGATAATTTAGACACCATTCGCCGCCGCTATGTCCTGGAAGTCAATCCCCTCGGCATCAACAGTGCCGAACCTCGCTATCAATTGGGTTTCTACGATCCCCGCTGGGGCAGTGAACTTCATGGTGCTGAAGTGTTTCGCGTAGACCGGTTAGGCAAGGGCGGCATGCTGGCCCTGGTCGACGAGTCGGGAAACGAAAAAATGGTCAGCTCGGGTAGCTGGTTTTCTGAACATCCCTTTCAAGTGGGCGACATGGTGCGGCTCCACGACACCCACGTCGATCTATTCTCCGAAGGCCTTGGTGAATTTAAACCCACCGAAAAAGGTCCGATCACGGATTCTTGGTTGCCGCCCAGTGGCGCCGCCTTCAGTGCAGGTGGCCTGGGACTATTGGGTTTGACCATGGGTACCGGTTGGGTTGCCGCGGCGGGACTGGCGGTCATGGTGGGCGGCGCGGCCGTGGCCAGCCTATCTTTTCTTTTGGGTTACATGGCTGCCAAGGGCAAATTGCAGGCGGCCGGGCGAGAAATGCTCGGTCATGGCAATCAATTGTTGCAGGGCCTACTACCTAAACCCCAGCTCATCCAGCCCCAGTCGGTAGAAGGCAAGTTGGTATTGGGTCAGGGCGATGCCACGGTGATGTGGAGTCCGCAATTGCAAGGTTGGATGATTTTGGACGGCACCGAGTCCGCTTCGAGTGCCAACGGAGTTTTCTTGCGCCGTGGGGGGCAAAGCGATTGGAATCGCCTCGTACCCAATCAATGGTCCGTCTTATACAATCAAGATTCTATTAATATAAATGGCCAAGAATTTTTCTTCGATGCCAATCAGGTGGTGTTGCCCGCCTTTCAAGAGAGCATTGAGACTCCGGCGCAGGCACCGGTAGACACGACGACGCAGCCCATCCCTCCGGAAGCCGCCTACGAAGCCGAACCTACCTCTGGGGTGTTTACCCGCAAACCCGATGAAGAGATCACCCTGCCCGGGACCGCTTCTGTAGAGCAATTGGGTCGTAATCGCGTCAATCAAAACGGGGCCATGTTCTCCGTGGGGGCTCCCGCCGGTATCTTCATGGGTCTGAGTGCCCATGGGGTGAGTCCCGGATGGGCCTTCTTGGCCGCCGCCGCTTCCGCCATGTTTAGTTCCAGCCTGCTCGGCATGATTTGGCGGGGACCCAAATTTAATGAGCCGGGTGCAGCTGCAAAATTATCGCCACCCCCGGGCAAGAACCAATTTGTCTTAGGTCGCAGTGAGGATGCGGACATTCGCTTTGAGTCCTCAGCGGTTTCCCGAATGCACGCCACTTTTTATTTCGATGCCACCAGGCAAACCTGGTTGATCAAAGACGGAACCGCCGAGCGACCTTCCCATAACGGTATTCTCATTCAGGTTGGAGGGAAGGGGTCCATTACCCGCCCCGATCCGAACCAATGGCATGCGGTCCAAGACGGTGACGTCATCTATTTGGGTGAAGAGAGATTTATCTTTGATACCACTTCGGCACCGGTGGCCGCTGATCCCATAGGGCCGCAAGCGGCTCAAGAAATCGACTATAGTCAGGTCTCGGAAGCCTACATTGGGGTGGCAAAAGATTACTACCTTGGTATGTTGCAAGAACCCGATATCAACTACGACCTGCTCGCTTTAACGCGACGGGAATCTCAAGTGACGCCCGAGCAAGGGGATCGTTTCGAGCTGGCCAAGGCCTTGCTCTATCTCATCAAAACCCATTACCACCTCGATTTGGATTTTTCGGGAACGGTCTCCCATGAGGCCACTAGTACCGGTGGCATCAAATTTTTATTACAACCCGCGAATAAATCGGCACGCCTGTCTCCCGATAGATTCTTAGGCACCGTGCTAGGGGCCGAGCGCCTTGGGGATCATATCGTGATGGTGGTGGCCACCCCAACCGGTGAGCAGCATACTTTTTCGGTTCCCCTTGCCCTCGCCACCCCCTTTAAAATTTTATTAGATTCTAAAAACCAGGTGAATATTGCGGCCGCTCCCCAAATACTCATGACGCCCCTGGGAAGCGAAATCGAACCCATCATCGGCGCGGCCCGTAAAGCAGCCGCAGCGCCTCTATCGCAACCCGTGCGCGACAACCGGTATCACGGTGAGACCTACTTAAAACAAATTTTGGATCAACTGATTCAGGGCTGGGACACCAACATCAAAGGAGATCCCACCGATCCCAAGTGGCGCGATCACCGTGAGGACTGGGGCGGAGCCGCCGCCGTCGCCCACGAAGGCAGTGGTTCCAAATATCAAGGATACTGCGAAGACCGTACCGATTTCGTTACGTTATCCGATGGACGCACCGTGGCGGTGGCCATCGACGGCATGGGCGGCCATGGCGGCGGTGAGGTGGCGGCGGCCATTGCCCAAAAGGCCTTCCGTCTGGCCCTAGAAGACGGTCATACCCTGGAAAATGCCTTGGAAATTGCCGATCATGCCATCTCGGCACACAATAAAATGCAGGGAAAGACCAAAAATGTTCCGGGTGCCACGGCCATCTTGGTTGAGATGACCCCCACCGGTGAGGGGCGCTACCGCGGGCGGTTTGCAAAGGTGGCCGATGCCGATGCCTTGGTGATTCGTCCTTCGCTCTTGGCGCAGGGCGATGGCATTCTGGATTGGACCGAGACCCCACACGTCTTGACGCCTAGATTTGCCGAGGAAGATTTTCCGCAATTTCCTCAGGGTCCCCAGGGTCGCATGGCCCGGCGCATGACTTTATATAATCGTCTCAATCCATATTCCAATATGATTGAAACTCAATTGGGCAATGGGGAAGTGCAACCCCATATCTTTGAAGGGCAGCAAGAGTTTCAAGACGGCGATATCCTTATTCTCGGTTCCGACGGCCTCCATGAGAGTTTTTTGAATAAAGATATGATTCAAGAGGTGGTGGCACGGGCTCTATATTCCAATCAAGGTCGTCCCAAGGCCAAGGTGATTGCTGATGCCCTGCGCCTCGAAAGTCTGTTGCGCATGTGGCTCTATGACAAGAAACGTGGTGACACCGAACTGACCCGCGAGGTCTACGCCGAAGCCTACCGTGCCGTCATGGGGCAAGAAATGCCCAAGGACTACCGCGGCCTGTATGAGCCCTTTACCGATGGCCAGGGTAATCCGGTCAGTTTTCGTCTGGATCGAAAAGGCAAGGTGCTTCGGATCACCCCTGCGAATCCCAACGGTGAAATGGTCGATGTCTTTTCTCAAGATAATTTGTCCATCGTGGTCCAAGTCCTCGGCGAACCCATGGGTGCCCTGAGGCCCGATTGGCCGAAACTTCCTGAGACCGCGGGGGTACGCCCCGATCATTTACAGGCCTTGGCCCAATTGCAAATGCGTGACCGAACTCGAGAGCAGTTATTAGACAGCAAGGGCTTGGGCGTGGCGCCGGTGACCCGGGTCGATTCTGGTGAGCATCAATTTTATTTGAGCCGAATCATTCAAGTGCCCGACGGCCGTGGCGGTTTTCGCAAATATGCCCTCGCCTTAGTACCCGTTCAGGAAGACGGCGTGTGGGTATTGAAGCGACGTTTCTTCCTCAAACACCAATCCGATCAAGGCTCTTGGCGGGCTTCTCCCTACCAATTGGGCGGGTGGATCTCGAAAGGCACCGGCCGTCACTACACCCAAGAAACCCAAATTGCCCCGGAACTCATGGAGCGTATCCATCAATTGGAGAGTGGCAATAATTCAGCAGATTTAAATTACGTTACCTTGAGTGAGGCTGAGTTAGGCCGCTACATCGAGGCTTCGGCCTTGACCGAAGTCATCGGGGTTCCCCAGCAGTCGGCCATGATGTCCATGATCGGGGGATTTGAGCGAGAGGTAAAATTTGATTCGGTGATCGGCATGACCCAGGTGGGCCGGTATCAACCGGGCAAGGTCTTTCATACCCAACAAGATTTTTTAGGAAAAAAACAAGAGTTCGACCCCGAATTGCTCGCAAAATTAGAAAATTTGGAATTGCCGGAAGGCCTGGTTCCTGAATTTGATATGGCCTCGGTGCAAGAAGGCGGCAATCGGATCCGCACTTTTAAAATGTTTGGTGAAATGATCGGCGAGATCACCTGTCATGAATTTTCCGGCGGCTATGTATTAGATAAGGCCACGGGGCAACAACGCCCGCTTATTTGGACCATGGCCGAGGACACTGAGGGACGCACTTGGGTTAAGAATATTCGTTACGTTAACTCCAAAATCACCTCTTACGGTACCTACGAAGACGTATTGGACTCTGGAATACTCACCGCCAAGCCCCTGGAATATTATGAACAAGCCCACCATCTCTATCGTTTCGGCGAGGGTTACGCCCTGCCGGTCCTGGGACGAGACGGCAAGCCCCATCACCGTTACGTGGATATTTCACCGACACTGAGTTTATTGGACCCCATCAAAAAATACCGGCAAGCTCGCGGCCTACCGCCCATCCAACCCAAAGAGCATGTGCCCGCCCCAAAACCGCAAGCTCCGGTCGCAGCTCCAGTGGTTCCGCAGCCGGTGATTCAACCCCATGGCTTGCAGGTGATTGATGGGCCGGCTCCCGCAGTCAACGTCCCTCAAATTCCGGGATTTTCTCATGTGGGCCATTTGGAATGGCAGTATCGTCTACCGCGGCAAACCACCCAGATGCAGTTGAAAGATTTGCTGCCAGAGAACTTGGCCGTTTCTCGGGTTCATGGTGAGATCTACCGAAAAGCGGGTCGGGTCTGGATCCGTGATTTGGGTTCTACCAATGGCACCCAGGTCTTTCGTGAAGGTCAGGAGCAACCGGTCTATCAACATCGGCGCAAAGGCCAAGAGGGCCAAGTCTTTCCCTTAGAAAAGGGCGATATAATCCTCATCGGCGAAGAGTGGATTCACATGGATTGGGAAGATGAGCTCTAGTAAATGAGATTGTCGAATTCTAATCGATCCCGCAGGTGCAAGGCGGGCCCCGTAGCACCCATCGCCAGATAAGTTTCTAAATCAATGGTATCTCCATGTTGGGCTCGCCAGAGCGCTTCGAGGGTATAGGCGTTCATTTCTGTGATGGCCTTCTCGGCCGGGGTTTCGAAGATGCTCTTCCCTTGTAGATCCATATGATGGCGGGCCTCATGTACCATGGCGGCCATTAATTGAAAGACGGCTTCGGCGCCGGTGGGACGACTGTAATATTTTAGGGGGGGTTCCCTTACAAGTAAGATCGCCTTGGGGCCTTCCAATCCGGCCACAAAATAATGGGCCAAACTCACCGGTTCTTCCTGGGTGGTCTCATCTAATTTCCCTTTCTCGCCCTTGGTTTTCTCCAACATTTTCTTTTTGATTTGGCGAATGACATTTTTCATTTGTTCCGTCAGCTGAGGAGTGCCGGGAGGTGGATTGTCGATGCCGCGCTGATGCAGGGCTTGATACCGAATTTTATAGGCTGCCGGGGGCAACACCTCGAGGCGCAATTGGCTGGAGGAAAGTAAATCGGCAACCTCTAGAGAGATGGCGTCTCCCAAGGACCTAAAGGCTTGTACCCACTCCTTGGTGTTCAAGGCCCGATGCCGATTGCTTCTAGTTTGGAGCAATTGCACGAGATTACTCTGTCTGCGAAACTGGTTATTGCTTTTTTTAATGGATTCTATCCATTCCTTGGCTTCCGACATCTCGGTTGGAATCCACCGGTGGGGGCCCTTCTCTCCCATGTAGGCATCCCACTGAGAGTTCGGCACCTGATCAGGGTGTAGAGTTAATTTGTCAAAAATCTTACCGTCAATGCTGATATCGAGATCGGCCAATTCGGCCAATTTGGAAGGCCCAAAGGGATCCCGGTGATTGTTATGGGTCAATTGAAACAGGCGGAGCAATCGCCATTGGGCCAAGGGTTGGTCAGGTAGTTGGTGGAGGATGGTTTCAATGGTCCCTTGTTGACTGCGACGGGTATTGCCTAAATAAAAATCTAAACCCAAAAGAAATTGAATGTATCGAAAAGGGAATGGGCCGGTGGGATCGGGACTTTGGTCCACCCGTTGGGCCAATTGCAGTAAAATATTTTCTGATTTTTGATCTAGGCGAATATCGCTGATGGCCCGGTCAAAAGATGAAATGGAGGGATCGCCGAACTCTCTGGCAAAATCGTGATAAGGCTCAATGCGCGCATCGGATAAATGCCCCGAATAAAATTTTTCCATTTCTTTTAAAGTGCCGCCATGGCCAAGGCGATAGAGCAGGCCTCTAACTCCCGTGACATCGCCTTTGGCGAGGGCATGGTGAAACCAAATACTGGTGATCCAAGGGAAATATCCGCCCTTTTTAGAACTAATCTCACTGTTTTGCACGATCCACCAGAGACGGATGATGGGATAATGATAGTCCAAGGGGTGCATCATCCTGAGATCTTTGGGAGCTCCGGCTGCAAGAATACGCAAAAATCCCGCGGACTCACCGAATTTTTGATCGATCTCTATGGCCATTTCCCGGCTCTGTTCCGGTAGGTAGCGTAAAAAATTTTCTTCTTGAGGGGTTCGTTTTCGGGTGATGGTCTCGCCCTTGCCTTCACCGGTCATGTAAAGACGGTTCGGTAGCAAAACCGGGTCATGGACTTTTAGCTCAGGAAGTTTCGACATGGCCATTCCGGCATGGGCCCAGGCCAGAGGTTTTTCGAAATCGGGAAAATTAGGAAATTGATTTTTATTGATTCGCGGCAGGAATTTTACTTCGACCTTTAGGTCTTGGCTTTGCTCCCACTGCTGCAAACGCTGCGGCGCCAAACGATGGTATAAAACTCCGGCCCCTTGGAATTGCGCCCAGGTGATCAAGGCTTGCAGACCAAGTGGAAGTGGATCACCGTGGGCTTGCAGCCCCCAGGTTCGTGCCAAACCTTCCGCGGTCACGATGCCGCCCAACATACCCCCATGAGCCAAAACTTGCGGCGCCTTTTCGCCCATTGTCCGAAGTACCCACGGAGTAGTGCCTAGACTGCGGGCCGCCCAACCTACGGTGCGGAGGCTGCCCAGGGTCAGGGCCGCATGGGCGATGCTGGTTCGCGCATCAAAACCTTCTTGGGGATGCAGGGCGTGGGTGACTCCGGTAAAGAGGGGGGCTTCGAGAGTGAGCCCCCCCAAACTTGCGGCGCCCCGCATGGCCAAAACTTCGGGTACGGCGGCCCGGGTGCCCGTGGGCAGCAGCCATCGTAACAAGGTACCGCGACCCAGGCGGTAGGCGGCGCCACCGACGAACATGCCGGCCAAAGTCGGGCCATCGAGAATGAGATCGGGCAGTGCACTCAGTTGCGCTTCGATGCGCTGACCCAAATCTCCCCCACCGGAAAGTAATTTAATTTCGTCTTCGGCCGCAGCCGCCAAGTCTGGAAACAGGGCTTGGTCTCGCACCGCTTGAAACAAGGGCAAGGCCTCTTGGGCTTGGGTTAAGCGCCCCATCTCAGAGGCCAAATGAAGGAGTTCGGTAAAAAAGATTTTCGGATGGCTTTCTTCCAGTAGGGAGGTGGCGGCTGGAAGCCAGGGCGACATTTCAGGTCGGTGAAATCGGGGGAGTAAAGCGGCAAGGGCCTGACGCGGCTCGGCCAGGGCATCCCAGGTATGGGCGCCGGTCAAAGTCGCTTCAGTTTCGAGTCCCCTCCCATGACCTCCAGGGTATAGCTCGGCCTGGCGGAGATTCATGGGTTGTCCTTAATCTTATTGGAAAGGCTGCACCCTTTTCGTCAAAGATCCCAGTAGGTTGTGTACAGACTAGCGTAGCATTAACATTTTTTCTCAGCCCAGAGAAGGTTAATGAGATCCCGTCCGAGGCGTCTAAAAAATGGACCGCATTAGTTCACATTCTGTGATCGCAAAATCCGCAAAAAACCCGCAAATTTTGCAGATTTTGACAGATTCAAAAATAAAATATTAAGTAATATCAATAAGTTAACAAATCATCAAGATTGGCCCCTCGATTGCATTATAAGATAGTGTGAACGGAAGGTAGGGACCTTCCAAGGGTTAATGAGGAGTTTATCATGGGCGATCAAGGCTCGATCGGAAACATTATCGATCAGGTACTCAGGGAGTGCCACGAACGGGAAGCGGTCAAAAACCCGCGCCCCACAGCGCCTGCCGTGTCTGCCGCCGTAGACTCGCAAGATGCCATCGCCAAGACCTGGACCTGGGTCGAGGCTCCCAAGCCAAGCAGCGACCGGGAAGCGAGTGGCGATGCAGGACCGGCCCGCGGTTTGAACGGCTCTTATAGTTCACGATTATGGGGCGCCGATCCCCGATATTTTGCCGAAAAAATCTTTGGTAAAGTTTCTTAAATCACCCACACCAAATCGCTCTCCCATTTTTACTGGCATGAAGATTGCTTAATTTACCCCTGAAACCTCGGATTTGGGGAAATCTGAGGGGTTAACGCCGCAGCCGATGGCCAAAACACTGATGTTTTGCCGGGTGTGCTGGGGTGGGGGGACATCATTCATGACGGGGCCAAAGTGTAATCTGGGGGCGCGGGAAAATCTTTTTTCGAATCCTGCCGACGAAGCTACTCAAGAATTCTTTTATCAATATCTGAAAAAATCCGGTTACAGCGAATCGGAAATCGCCCAAGGCGTCACCGATTCCAAGCTGCGCCAAGACCATGGGGCCTCCCATTGTGAAGGGGACCAACCCAATTCGGCCAACTTACTCAAGTTTAGAAACGAATGGTTGCAGCCGTCATCCACCAAACTCACCGGAGCCGATTGGTTCAAAGGCTCGGCGGAACTTTTGTCAGGCTCGCAGCAAGTGGTGAGTCCCGCCCTACAAAAAAAATTACAAAGTACTCATAGTGGATGGACTCAGGCCCTAGAATTAAGATCTGCTGGGAAACTCAAGGCCTCGGAGCGGCTCCTCAAAAAAACTCTGCTTCTGCATAAAAAGGGAATGAAGGATTTAGGTGCGGAAGTAGAGCATCCCGCCACCTATTATTACTTCGGACTTTTGTATTTGCAAATTGGCCAGAGCAAAGATCTGCGTGGTAAAAACCGTCCGGCCGGTGCCGCCTATCAAAAGGCCCTAAAATATTTGGATTTAGGGATTAAAAAACATCCGCAATCCTTTGCCTTATATTTGGCGCGGGCTCAGGTCTTCCATGGCTTGGGAGAGTTCACCCTTGCCGAGGCGGATTACCAAAGTGCCACTCGCTTAGAGCCCGGCATGGCCGGTTTGCACCAAGCCTACCGTCAAGAATTAACCGCCTTGACCAAGTCCTTCGTGAGGGGTCGGGAACAGGCTGTGGAAACCGGCCATTGGCCCAAGGCCCAACTATTTTTGACCCACGAAATCCAGCTTAGAAAAATTCTGGGGCAGGACCATCAAATTCAAAATTTGGCGGTGGAATTAGACCAAGTCAATAAACGGGTCGCGGCACGGCAACTCATGGATGCCATGGAGTTGATCGGCAGCCAGGGGCATTCCTTGCAAGGTATCGTCAGTGAGGAAAAGGTCCTCATTCAACAATATCTGGTAGAAAGAAAGGACCGCAAGGGGCGAGCCCAGGTGGAACTCAGTGCGGCAGGCAAGGCGTTAACGCCCGATGAATTGGTTTCTGTTTTAAATCGAGTCCTCGAAGCCCAGGTGCGGTTGCAGTGGGTGCAATTGGCGGCCAGTGAAACTCAGCCCGTTAAAAAAATCTATTACGGCCTCAAGGTGGATTTGACCGACGGAAACTTTGCCGCCGCCCAATTAAAACTTCGTGACATCAAGCGAATGACCGAAGATCTGGCGTCCCGGGAGATACCCGGTGATAAGCAGGCCACCCAAGAATTGGAAGAATTGGCCGTGATCCGTGACGAGGCCTTGGGTTTGATGAAAAAATTCGCCCTCGCGGCCCTCGAAAAATTAATACAGGCCAACGACGGTTTAGCGGCACAACGGCTGACTAACTTCGAACTCAATTATTACGACAAAAAAACCGGTGAGACCAATGGGGCCCTCTTAGCGGCGTTAAAATATTATATTCAAAGCGACCAAGCCTATACCCTTGAAGAAGCGGTCCAGACCCTACATACCGATCACGAACGGCTGCAAAAAAATTTCTTGGCGAATCCAGTGGTGCAACAGGGTTGGATGGTGGGCTATGCGCCGCCACGCACCGTGCATGGCAGTGAGGCCTGGAAGGCCCAGCGTGATGATTTTAATCAATTGGTGGAAATCTATAATCAGGATCGCGACGATTCCCGCCTAAAAGATCCCGGCGCTTTTTCCCATCTCGGCTACCATAAAATCGAAGGGGGTACCCTGGTGACCAAGGGTTGGTCTGAATTTGGTGCCCGCATCGTCATCGGAAAATCTGGCGGCTTTATTACGGTGGGCGAGGAAATTTTCGAATTTGGCCCCAGTGACCGAGAGCGTTTCATTTTATTGAAAAATTCCCGCCTCAATCTTCACGGCTTGAAGCTGGGGGAAGACTATCACCGGCATGTCAATCATCCGCTGCAGTTTCCCGATGGTTACGGCAGGGCCACCCAAGACTATAAAAACGGTCATCCCGCCACTTTGCAACCTTTGGTCAAACAATGGGAGACCTTAAAATTTCGGGACCGCGATTTATTTAACTTGTTCGAATTGGTCTCGGAGCCCGGGCTTAAAAAATTGAGCGACCCTGCCACTCGCGATGCCACTTTATTAGGCGCCGCCAAGGACCTTTGGCATCGCAACGGCTCCTACGCGCAGACGGCCGAGATCTTGGAAGGACTATTTCAAGAAGATCTAACCAAGGCTTTAAAAGAAATTCCCGAGGATAAAATTTCCACCATCACCAAGGACGTTGAAAAAGAACGGGAAGATATCGCCAAGGAGATTCAGGAGAGCTTAAAGTCCTTTCAAGAACAACAGCCCAAAAAGTTTGCCGCCCGGTTTCCCACGGGCGAACCTACCTCCGAGGAATTTCATGCCATGGTCGACCAGGGGGTTCAGGCGCGAATCTCGCACCGTATCCGCAAGGAAGCCTTTGTCAAACTCGATACCTGGTATGAAAGTGGCGAGATGAGCGGCGCCACCGCCCGTGAGGCTTGGGAGATCTTCGAAGACATGGAAGACCCGCTTGATAAGTGGGACAACCTTTCTTCTCAGTCCTGGGATCGGGTTTTTGACGAGGTGGTTATTACGGCCGTGACCTTGCCCGCCACTCTAGGCGTCGGTACTTTGGTGCGAACGGGTTTGGGTGGAACGGCCTTTGCCCTGCGCATGGCCGCCACCGGCGGTGCCCGTTCCCTACTCATGCGTGGCGGTATCTTACTGACCGGCGCGGTGACCGAAGGCTTG
>JAJFLL010000007.1 GCA_021772695.1 Deltaproteobacteria bacterium | reverse complement strand
TTTTTTCTTTACCTCGGTAAGCCACCACTTCGTCAATAAGTCCGTAATTTTTGGCCTCTTCACCAGACATAAAATAGTCCCGTTCCGTATCATTTTGGATCTTCTTCATGGACTGCTTGGTATGTTTTGCCAATATCTGATTGAGAATCTCACGAAGTCTAAGAATTTCGCGTGCTTGGATGTCAATATCGGTGGCCTGCCCTTGGAACCCACCCAAGGGTTGATGGATCAAGATGCGGGAATTCGGCAAGGCAAATCGTTTCCCGTTTTCACCGGCGGTTAAGAGCAATGCCCCCATGGAAGCTGCCTGCCCCACACAGATGGTGGAAACATGGGGCTTCACATATTGCATGGTGTCGTAGATGGCCATACCGGCCGTCACCGACCCCCCTGGTGAATTAATATAAAGATAAATGTCTTTATCTGGGTCTTCACTTTCGAGAAATAACAGCTGGGCGATTATGAGATTAGAAATGGAATCGTCTACAGGGCACCCTAAAAAGACGATCCGGTCTTTGAGTAATCGAGAATAAATATCGTAAGATCGTTCGCCACGGTGGGTTTGTTCCACGACCATGGGAATCAATTGATTGACTGGGGTGTGCATGAAAAGTCCTTTCTTACTTTTCGGAAATCTTGGCCTTCGACAAAATGAAATCCAGGGTTTTTTCTTCTAGTATTTGATTGTAAAGCGGTCGCACCAGATTCTGTTCCTGGTAAAACTTCTTAATGACATCTACCGGTTGACCATAGGCCTTTGCCAACTCAGCAAATTTCTCTTCGACCTCAGGCTCTTGAACTTCAAGTTTGTTTTGAACAGCGATACTATCAAATAACAAAAATCCTTTGATGCGTTTCACCGCTTCTTCACGAGTTTTCTCTCGCCAATCCTTTTCTTGGATTCCCACCTGAGCCGGCGTCAATTTTTGCTGATGCAACTGTTGCATGACGTTTCGCCACATATAGTCAAGCTCGCGATCCACCATGGCTTGAGGTAATTCAAATTTATTTTTGGCGATCAGGTGTTCGATGACTTGGTTAAACACTTCGCCCCGCTGCTCTTTTTCTTTACCTTCGCTCATTCGTTTTTCAACAGCATCTTTCAACTCTTGAATAGTAGTGTGAGTGCCTAAATCTTTAGCAAAGTCATCGTCTAACTTAGGAAGTTCTTCACGCTTAATCTCTAATAGTTTGATTTTAAACTTCGCCGTATTGCCCTTGAGTTTTTCGACACCGTATTCGGGAGGAAATTTGACTTCAAAATCCTTTTCTTCGCCCTTTTTACACCCGAGGATACCTGCTTCGAAATCGGGCAGAAAATGCCCCGCACCCAGGACGACTTGGACATTGGAACCTTTTCCACCGTCAAAGGGTACATCGTCGAGGGTTCCTTCAAAATCGAGGTTGATGGTATGGCCTTTTGCAGCAGGCACGCCATCGCTTTCGGGAACCCATTGGGCATGGGCCTTTTGCAGTGCGACCAACTCCTTTTCTAGTTCAGTGCCTTCAATCTGAATCTTCTTCTTCTTGATTTTAATTTTTTCAAAATGCTTCGCCGTAATTTCAGGCTGTACCTCTACCTCGGCGGTGAATGTAACGGGATTGTTTTCCTCAATTTTCAAGTCACTGATATTCGGCATGCCCACGGCGCGAATGTCATGCTCGGAAACCGCTTTGCGGTAACTCTGATCCACTAAGTCACTGACGGTTTCCATGGATGTCTTCGCCCCATAGTATTTTTCGAGAATGGGCCTAGGCACCTTGCCCTTACGAAAGCCTTTGATCTGTACCTTCTTTTTCAACTTTTCGTAGGCCAGATTCAAAGCCTCTTGATAGGCGCCCTCAGGCACCTCAAAGTTGAGCTTTTTTTTGATGGGACTTATGTCTTCGATCTGAACTTTCACCGTAAATCCTTGAGTTTAAACAAGAAAAAATAAAATTACGCCTCTACCCTCTTTCATTGTACTCAAACTTTGTCAATCATTGTGATCGCAGCAGTGTCAGGTCGGAAAGGGGCACCTTGCTCCTCGCGATGCGAGTCGCCGATTATGGCAAGAACTCAGGCCGGAGGCCAAACAAAAATCCCCAGGAGATGTGAACACATCATAAATGATGCGAATAGAGGGAGTCGCCCTGCCATGCGGTAGGGTTGCCCCCCTTTCAGGTGAGCAAAACCCCCGAAAAATTTACTGGTGCGAGAGGGGGGAGTTGAACCCCCACGGCCTTTCGGCCACTAGGTTCTAAGCCTAGCGTGTCTGCCATTCCACCACTCTCGCGTTCTAGTGCCGGGTCTTTTCACTCGAACCAATATTTGTCAATCCTTTGAGAAATTGACCTGAACTTCACAGAATGTATTTCTGACTGGAATTCCTGGACAAGGCTTGAGTATGCTCAAATGATGGGACGTTGTATCTATTGCCAAGAGAAGGCCGGCTGGTTCAAAGGGGTCTGCCAAGAATGTAAGGGCATGTTGCAGGCCATTCAAAACCTCGGCGGCCAATTCAGCTTTCGCAGCCTGTTAGACGCCCTCATGAAGGCCTGTCCTTCCAATTCCAAAATAGAAAGATTCCTCGACAGCGATATTCAAGGGCAAGGCAGTATTCGAGACATCGTGACCGCACGCATGACCAATCAATTGGCCCACACCATGGGACAACCCACCGACATGACCGCAAAAAAAGTAAAATGGATCAGAGAAGCAGAAGCCCAAAACCCCACGCCAAATGATCTACCGGGCCCCGTTAATCCTTACCGCCGATAGCCGACTGGCCTCTAACTTGCGAAGAAAAAACAGTTTCTAGATCGGATGCGGCGATGGGTTGAGTCAGAAAAGTGGCGAAATCCGCTTCGCTATCGGTGGCCCGTGCTAAGGCCAAGGTCAGATAGTTGGACAAGCCCACAAATCTCGTTTTCGGCATATGAACTTGCATTTCTTTTAATGCGGCACGGGCCTCGTCATTGCCCAACAAATTTCGCTCAAAAAATACGGAGAGGATTTCCCGCTCTTCGATATCGTTTGGCAAAGCTTCGAAATCGTTTAAAGAAATCACTTCGACCCCGGCTCCAAAAAAATCCTCCACCACTTTTTGCACTTCCGCTCCCGTTTGTAACATCAAGACGGTGGGTGACTTATCCACAGGGAGAGCTTGGGGACTTAATGGCTTGGACTTTTGAGCCAGGCTCAAGGCAGGAACCTTGGCGAGACGTTTGGGAGATTTTTTCTTTTCGGCCTTTAGGCGCTTTTTCTTGGGTTTGGCCTCAATGGACGCCAATTGCGATTGCTTTTTTTTTTGACCCTGTATGGCCTGGGCGTGAACGGCCTCCAGGGCCATTTGCCGGCGATGAATGCGGCGCAATTGGGCATCAAAGCGATCCATTTTTTGGTCGATGCGTCGCAAGCGCTCTCCCAGCTCAACCATGGCCAGGTTACTGGCAATGCCAAAAAATTCACAAAATTTGATCTTTAAATGAGGGATCAACCGGACCGAATACACATTCATGGCGGGCCTCCGCAACAGATTGGAGATGGACTGGAAGGACTTCAGGAAGAGGCCATCCCTATGGCGTGTTCCCGGTCTAATGTCAAGGATTCCCACTAGGCCAGACTTCATCAAAATACGACTTCCCTTAATCCGAGATTTTCAAAAGAGCGGGTCCTGTCCGGTCTGCACCCCCACCGTCCTCGCAGGCTGCGGGCGGCGGGGGGCCCCTGCCCGGCCACCCGCACTTTTGAAAATCTCGGATTAAGGGAAACTTTTTTTAAAACGAACTTATTACCGGGTACTGCGAAAGAAACGGCGCAGCCTTTCAACGGCTAATTCCATATTGTCGATGGAAAAGACAAATCGGTATCGACCGGGCGTCTGAGACCATTGGGCATCATTTACCTTGATGCCCGCATGTTCATAGAGCAATTGGGAAAGATTTTCGGGCGTAATCCGAACCTGGGTGCCGTCATGACGTCTGAGGCTTCTCTGTTGGCGAAAGAAGGAACTAAAATCCACCAATAAGGAATACCCACCTTCGGTCTCATGGTAATCGATGTGACGTTCCTGTAGTAAATCCGTGAGGAGACGACGATTGCCCGCAAGGTAATTTTGGTGTTCAGGAATCAAGATGCGCCAATTTTGCATGTAACGGGACGAGGCACTAAGGGCCAAGATATCGGGCTTGGGCCGAACGTCTCTACTTAAGGCCCTGGCCCATTGAAGGTTTTGCGTTAACGCCCATCCCAACCGAAGACCACCAGCAGCAAATTCTTTGGATACACCCCCGAAGTATATTCCATTTTCACCCATGGCATCCCACACCCTCGCCGCGTAGGCCTGAGGTTGTATGGGAATTTGCTGGTGATGCAATAAACCAAAGATGTCATCAAATAGCAAAATGCCCCTATGTCGCCTCATCACCTCTGCCAATTCTGCCAATTGTTCCGGCGAATAATAGCGACCCGCGGGGTTGGTGGGCGTATTGATCAATAATGCCCGCCGAGATCCGGGCACCAAACGGGGTGCGCGCAGCGTCTGCTCTAAGACATGTGGAGTCACTAGATAGTTTTCTTGCGGCGAAGTTGCCAGACTGGTCATGCGTGCGCCTGCCGCCTCGGCAGTCGGATAAAAAAGTCCATAGCTTCCCTGGGGTACAAAAACTTGCAGCGGAGGTCCGCCCATCTCACCTAAATATCGCATGGACCTAGCCAACAGCGGATGGACTCCGTATCCCAGAACGATTTGTTCCAGTGAAACATTTATGCGACGGGAATCACGCAAAAAACCTTGGACGGCACTTTGAGTATCCCGGTAGACTTCCTCATAAGCATTCTTGTGGCGCCTTGCCCATTCCCAGGCCGCTGACATTTCTAAGGACGGTTGCCATTCCGATTCGCCAAAACTCATGTCGATGATTTCCCGAGAACTTATTCCCCGTGGTCCGCTAGAAAATACGGCCGGAAACTCAAGGGCTCGTGCAAGAGGACCGCTAAATTCGAGTTCCTGTTGGTTTAACGGGCCCCATTGCCCTTGGGACACTTGAAGGGAGGTAACCAAATTGGAATCCCTTTGATCGAGACGCTGCAATAGATCCAGGTACAGGCGTTGCACCGGGGTGGAGCTCCTGGAATAAGTGAGTTCTGCAAATCGTGACATGGCCGTAAACAATTGGGGATCGGCAATCATGCCCACGCCCAAAGAAAGCGGGCCTTGCCATCGAGTTTGAAGGTCCTGCAGCAATACCGTATTAGCCGCAAGTTTCGGATTTTGGGCCAGAAGGGTCAAGGGTCCCTCGGGCCTGGCGGCCGCCCGCACGCCATAGGGCTCCACCAAAATGAGCGGACGACCACGCTCGGCGAATGCTTCGATCAGGCTGTTGAGTGCTGTCCCTTCGTTCCATGCCAGCGGCGGTGGCGCCACCACAGCTCCATAAACTTCATTGGCTTGTAAACTTTCTAATAGGCCTTGGGGCTCCCATGGCACCTCTCGATGGACATATCCCTTTAAGGAATGGCGAAGACCGGTAAATCCCTCCGGCAGTTCACCCACCCAAGCAACTTCCCCTCCATTAGGTACGCGCAAGCGTAATATTCCGTCGGCCAAAAGTTCCACTTCGGGCACGATGAATAATAAGTCCGGATTTAATTCCAAACCCCAATCCCTCGAAAGCTGTCGAGCAAGGGATTGTCGAAGGGGATATAATTCAGTGCCAGCATCATGGGTATAAGACCAACGGAATTTAGAGGGTAACACCTGTTCGGAAGACATCACTTGCTCCCAAACGCCACGATAAGGCATGCCTTCGATCAAAAACTGGCGGTGCCGAATCCCGGTGACATCTTGACGATCCCGTAAATCCACCGCTTCCCTGCCGGAGAGCAAGGCCGTCACTTCGGAGGCTTCCGGTGGCAAAAATTCAAAGCGCACGCCGGGAAACTTAGCTTCCAGTGCAGCCAGGGGCGCGATATCCGTATCAGGATCCTGGGCAATGATTTCAGAATCGCGAACGATAGGGTGGTAACCGGTGCGGCGATACATTTCTAATAAGGTGCTTAGCCCCGGCCGTCCGGCCAAATTTAATAAAATGCGACCATCATCTCGTAGGCGTGGCAAACTTTCAGTCAAGGCATCGTGGATTAAACCTAAGCCAAAGGGCCGCATCACGTTCTCCCGATGGGGGGCGTAGTCGGCGAATCCACGTTGCGTGATCATCTCGGCCACCAGTGGAATTTGCGGAATACAGGCCACCACCAAATCAAAGGGATGCTCTTGGGACATGCCGCTCCACAAATCGCTCTTCACAAAGCGCACGGAATCAACGCCATTTAATTGGGCATTGATACGACTCACGAGCGGAGCCGTGTCGGTGCGGTCCCCGCCCTCTACGTAATCGGCAAGGCCTCGTGCCCTGAGATATACAGACAGCCAACCCGTACCACTACCCAACTCGGCCACCCGTTCGCGATTGCCACCTTGACTTTCGATCCAACGGGAAACCTTTTGGGCAAAAAATATGGACCAGTCTTCAGGCAAAAAGGTGGTGACCGGGCTAAAAATTTCTAGGGGTTTTTCAAGACCAGGCAAATCATAAGCACGCACCACCGCTTGACCATCGGCCGGCATACCCTGGGTCAGGCTACGAATCCGCTGCAGGATTTCGGTTCCATATGAACGGGTCGCCTCATCACCCATCAATTGATCCAAGGCCTGAACCAATTTAAACTGCACCAAGTCTTCCGGACTTCGACTCGCCTCCATCAATCGATAGGTATAGTCGATGGGCCGTTCGTCGGCCATGGGCAACAAGGCATTCTCCATCACCGTTTGCACCGATGGTTCTGATTCAACCATCGCAATGGGTTCTTGCGGTGACGATGACCTTTGGATCTCGCTGCGTTTTAATTCAAGGGCCTCGGTAGAAAATTTTCCCGAAATCTCGAGGGGCAAAATCAAGGTCTCTTGAATATCAAAACGCATGACGAGCCCGACGGGACCCCGGTTCATCAATACGGTTTTTGCCCCAGTATCGTGTGGAATCACTTCAAAGACATCGCTCTTTGCAGAATAAGCATCAAATATTGCTCGGGCTCCCGATAGGTCTGGCGATGCAGCCAGGCGTTCTTGAATTTTTCGCACGGTCTGACCAAAAGTGTAATCATTAGGTGTTCCCTCGACGAACTCCACGGAAATGTCCTGTGATCCCAAGGATGGCGGCAGGGTCGCAGCCTCTGTCGAAGCTTGGTCCGGCGAACGAACGACTAAGGGAATTCCCCTTTGTAAAGATTCGCGAAAGAGCGGTAACTGTTCGGCACTAAACGCGGGAAAGGCCCGAATCGGCCCCTGGAAGATTCCCTCGGAATTAAAGATGACCTGCAAACCCAGTGCATCCACATGGCCGGTCACATGAATATTGCCTTCAGGGTCGGTTAGTCTTTCCATATCAAATTCAGCCTGGCTCCCACGTTTCACCGCCTGAATGTACCGCACTCGATAGCGTTGTAAAAATTCCGTGATGCCGGCGGTATCGGGCGACCGAGCCAATTGGATTTTTAAGGCTTCGAGAACGGCACGATCTCTATTCCGCATTTTTAATTGTGAATCTACCTGGACGGGAACTTCATGGGACGACAAATAATGCGGACGTGACCGCCACCGGGCTTCGAACTCTTGAAAGGTAGCAGCGGTAACCAAAGCATCTTGCAAGCGCTCCCTACCCCTTCCCTCGCCCGTGGCCAAAACCGTAATGGCCAACTTCCAATCTTCTGGATCTTGGGAAGTCAGGCGACGCATGATCCGTTCCGACGGGGAGCCCTTGTGGAGGTCTTGATAAACCTCCAATAGGATATCCTTAAGGACTAATAATTCATCGCTACGGCCTCGGGCTAAAACCTCGCCGATCAGGCCGGCCGCCTGGGATCGGGATCTACTCCCGACGGTCTCACCGTCCATGGTCATACTAAAAATCGGGCGGAAGGATTCTTTGGAATCCACCATGGCCATAAGACCTTCGGGAACTCCACCCGCAGGGGCCATCGCGAGGTTATGGGGAAGATTTGAACTAAAAGGCCCGGGGCGGCGAGGAGTGGATAATTTTTGTTGGAGTCGAGCCTCCATGCTTTGGTTCCAAGATTGAAAACGCGGTCCCAACAAACCATGGGCTAATCGACCGGTCAGTCCGAATTGAAAGAAGACTACCGTGGCATCTAAGAGCCGGGCACCGTGTGAACTTGGGTCACGCCAGCCTAATTGTTCTTGGGCACCGTGGGCCAGATAGAGCCCTCCAATGGCGGCAGCAGTAGGCAGGCCCCGCTGCGCCAGTCCGAGTGCCCAGTGAGGTGCAGCGGTGGCACCGCGATGGATCCATCTCAGCGAAGATTGGGCCCCAAACCCCGTCAGTCGCAAGACTCCCAAGGTCAAAGCCAAACCGGCCAACTCCCGAATATTTTCCCTTCCGTCCCAGGACACGGATCCCGGAGTCATCCAGCTTTGAATCCCCTTGGAGGCCCCCCAAAAAATGGGAACTTCAGCGGCCAAGCCCACCCCTGTGGCGGCAAATCGAGACCCTAGCGAGCCAAGGGCAAAGCGGCCGGTCCCCCGGTTCCACAGGGCATGGAGCACACCATGGCGAACCGGTGCAAAGGCCAATTGACCTAAGGCCATGCCGCCTAAAGTGGCGGGGTGAAAGGCCTCTTCGAGGAAATGTTCCGAATAAAATTCCAATTGGGCGCCGAGGGGCCCCGCTCCACGAAGCACCTGCAGGGCCTGTTGGGCCTCGGCGGTCAAAACACCTAACCGGGGATCGTCATGGGCCTGCCCTCTGGCGACAACATGAGCATATAGGAGACCCGCCCCTTCTTGCCTCCCTTGGCGGCGCAGGTCGGCTGCCAAGCTCATCATATCGCTAAACAGGAGCTGGGAATCGTCTTCCTGGGCCAGGGATCGGAGAGAGGTTAGGCCCTCCCTACCCCAAACTTGCTGCAATCGTTGCATTTGGGGCGCAGAAAACCCGCGACCCTCGGCAGAGGCCAAACTAGATTCAATACTTGAGGAATCACTATCTAAAATGCTGGAAAATAATAATGAAATCTCACGAAGGCCTAAGGAGACATCAGAGCTTTCCAAGGCATTTACCGGCTGCAAGGCTGGGCCATTCCTAATGGTCGGGGGCAAGGTCATGGGGGTCGGAACCTAAATCAAATCAATTAATAATTTTCGTGGAAGTCCGCTTAATGATTCGAGTTCCTGAGAAAAAAGTTGTTTTAAAAAAGGTTACCCCTCCTGAGCAGCCTCCTTCAGTTATCGGGGGGGTGGTCTTCTAATCAACTAGGGCAACTCCCGTTTCAATTGAGATACCCAACGATCGGCCTCCCGGGTAGGTTTGGGAATTCGGGTGCCGTCATGACAGGCCAAGGCCCAATGGAGCGCCATGGGTAAATTGAGCCGATGCCCCACGGAGACATAAATGGGGCGCACCCCATCGCGAGTTCGCAACACCGCCCCGATGGTTTCCCCGGCGTGTTGTAGGAGGACCCAGTCGCCCCGCTTGAACCCCGGATTTGCGGAGCTGCCACAAAGCCGGCTCTTGGCACATCCGATACTCGGCAGATCTAAGATCAAGCCTAGGTGACTAGCGATACCCAAGCGCCGGGGATGGGCAATCCCTTGGCCATCAAACATTAACAATTGGGGTTGGCGTTTTAATTTTTTAAAGGCCTTACAAATGACCGGGCCTTCGCGAAAGCTCAATAATCCTGGAATATAAGGAAATCTCAGCGGAGCCGTTGCATAGACCCGCTCCACCTCCTCTAATTTGGGAAAGGAGAAAACCAAGACGGCCGCAATGGCATGCTGCATATCTCGGGTGAAGGCCACATCGACTCCAGCAAGAAAATTTACTTTTTTGATGCGGGCCCTGGTCTCGACCTTTGGGGCCCACTCCCGCTGCCATTGCACCGCGGCTTTGGGACTTAAATTCCAATTATGAATCTTCATGGCCATGATATTTTCTCAAAAAAGCGATTCACATTCATGGGTAAGAATGGCAATCCCAAGGACAAAGGAGTTCAGGATGGAATATAAAATCTCCACCCAGGTCAAAGTACGTTTTGCCGACGTCGATACCATGGGACATGCCAACAACGCCAAATTCTTCACCTATATGGAACAGGCTCGCCTGGAATATTTTCGACAACTAGGTGATCTGGATTTTAGACAAATGGAGATCCCGCCCAAAAAAAGCGTCATTTTGGCGTCGATCCAATGCGACTTTCTGTCTCCTGCTTTTCTCGATGAAACACTTGAGGTAAAAATTCGAACGGTATCCTTGGGTCGTTCCAGCTTTAACATGGAATATTTGATCGTCGATACCCAATCCAAGCGAGAAGTGGCCAGGGGAAAAAGCTCCCAGGTTTACTTTGATTATGAGGCGAAGCAGAGCCTAGCTCTTCCCGAAGCCTTACGAGATAAATTTTCCCAAATGGAAAAACAAAAATTTTCTTAATTGCCGCAGACCAAGACACCTTCAAAGGCTTGGCAAGTTAAAGGCGGTGCACAATCATTATCACTTTCACAAGTGTCGCCTTCTTGCCCATTTCCCTGATTATCATCAGGGGTCTGACAAACTGCATCGCCGTTGACGACAACACAGGCTTGGCCGCTAGGACAGGTGATGTTGACACAGGGGTCGAGGGTGCCACCACAACCAAGAGCAAAAAACAAAGCTATAGTCCCCAAAAAAATCATCTTAACGGTATTCAATTTTGATCACCTCATATTCTATGGCGCCCGTTGGACGGGGCATGACTACGGTTTCACCTTCTACCTTACCCAATAAACGTTTAGCCAGCGGCGATTCTACCGAGATTTTTCCTTCTTTCACATCGGATTCGTGGATCCCCACAATCTGATAAACCTGCACTTCTCCGCTTTCTACCGCTTCAATGCTAACGGTAGCTCCGAAATAAACCTTTTCATGTTCTAAGGTGGAGGGGTCAATGACCTGTGCCCTGGCAGTCAAATCCTCGAGTTCGGCGATTCGGCCGGCGATGTGGGATTGGCGTTCCTTGGCCGCCGAATATTCCGCGTTTTCCGAGAGATCCCCATGGGCCCGGGCGATTTCTATATCTTTAATATTATTTGGCTTTTCAACGGACTTCAAATGTTTGAGTTCCGCTTTAATTTTTTTTAAACCCCCAGGAGTAATGGGAATTTGGTCCTGCATGTGGCCATCCTTATTTTAATTAAAATGCCAGATTGTATTGTCCGGCAGCCAGAGCGGCCGAACTTTGGGGGTCACTGGCTCCCCAGTCTACCCTAACACTGCGCCGGTCCATACCGTCCCGGGTTAGGTAGTAAACATGACCGTGGCGAACGCCGTAATCATAAACTTCTTTGGTAATTTTGACGTCGTTTAGGCAATAGGCCTTGAGCTTTTCCCACTCTCCTTTGCGATGATACTCAATAGCATCAAGACCATGACCGGTTTTTCCGATTTGAAGGGTGGCTTGGGCCACGCTATCAAGGCTGACACGGTGGCCGATGATATTTGCAATACTTTCCATTAGATCCACCATGGGTAATTGAGAAAGATCGACCCGACAGTATCTTTGTAAAACTGGGAAGTCGAATTTACGATGATTAAACCCGATGGTGACCTCTGCATCGATTAACAGGTTCTCTAAATGATGCAATTCGTCTTCTAAGTAGCATTCATAGGTGTCGGTTTCGTAACGATAAATTCCAACCACGCTAATCAAGAGGTCTTGGTAATTTCTGCCACCCACTTCATCAAAGGTTTTTTGGGTTTCCAAATCTAGAACAATTTTTTTATTGGTCACCGGCTAACCTCCACTTTTTCAAGAAATTCTTCGGCCGAGATATCTTGGAAATCTTTTAAACAAAATAACACGCCAGGCAATTCCTTTTCGGAATATGTGGTCGTAATGCCCACACAGGACATCCCTGCTGCCAAGGCCGCATCAATACCCCAACGGGAATCTTCAATGGCCAAACATTCTTCGGGTAATAACCGCTCACTCGATGCCACAAAATCGCGATTGAGTAATTCCATGGCCTTTTGGTAACCCTCCGGATGGGGTTTTCCCTGGGATATCTCGCCGGCAGCAACAATGGTTGAGATACTTTCTCTTGCCCCACCCAGCTTCAATAATAATTCAATCTCGCTGCGCAATGCCCCCGATACTACCGCTAAATAATGAGTAGACCCCAAGGTTCGTACCATATCCATAGCACCAGGCACAAAAGGCGGGGCTGCCGTGATTTCCTTTTGGTAATAGCCCGCCTTCCGGTCTATCAATTCTTGAAGCTTAACATCATTGAATTTCTTTCCCAGATCAATTGTGGCTTGTCTAAAACAATCAAAATCGTCCATACCCAAATACTTATTAAAATAATTTTCTTTGGTTAAATCTAATTTCTCTTCGGCCATTACTTTTTGAAATAATTGAGAGTGCAG
>JAJFLL010000060.1 GCA_021772695.1 Deltaproteobacteria bacterium | reverse complement strand
ACCACCTGCCGCGCCGCCGCCGCTACCTTAAGGTTTATTTTGAAGACCGAGACCTGCTCGTGGTTGAAAAACCACCCGGAGTAGCTTGTGAGCGAACGCCCCAAACCCTCACTTCAACACTGGTTGACGATATCAATGATTATCTGTCGCGGGCCCATCCGGAACGTCCGTACCCCTATCTTGGTCTAATGCATCGCCTCGATCGTGAAACCAGTGGCCTAATGGTTTACACTTTATCACGTAAGGCAAACCAGCTCTCGAATGATTTTAAAAGACATCGAATTCAGCGCAAGTATCTCGCTTTAGTAGAAGGGGCCCTTAATGCTTCTGAAGGCCGAATCGATAAACCGATGATGAAGGATGCGAGATCTTCCGGTCGTAAAATGCGGGTTATGGCAAGCGCAGACCGCAGAGGACCGGGCCGTGCTACGACGGATTTCATGGTGAAAGAACGTTTTTCAGACACCACCTTAGTTGAGGCCCGTTTGCTTACCGGACGTACCCATCAAGTGCGGGTGCATTTTTCAAATATGGGCCATCCGATTGTGGGTGATAAACTTTATGGTAGCCGCCGCCAAGCACCCCGCCATTTTTTGCATGCCAATTACCTCGAGTTCCATCATCCAATTACCGAAAAGAAAATGAAGTTTAATTCCCCCCTGCCGAAGGATTTTCAAACCGCCGTGGAGCATCTGCGTAGAAAAATCTAAATAAGTAAATGAGTATTGGCGCTTGCCCAAAGGGAAAGCTTTGCACCATAATGGCCGTGGAGGTTTGTTATGGATGCTAAGATTGCTCAAAAAGGCCCTTTTGTTGCCCAAGAAACACCAGGGAAAAAATTTTGGTGTGCATGTGGCTATTCACAAAATCAACCTTATTGCGATGGTTCTCATGCCAAGTCAGGTACTGGTCTAAGCCCGGTGATGGTCGAATTTACTGAAGAGAAAAAGGTGGCTTGGTGCGGTTGTAAACACAGCGGTAATAAACCCTATTGTGATGGTAGTCACGGCAAGCTTTGAGGGTCGGTTTGATGGTATTGAATATGAATGTGATCATTGGCGGGGTTTTTTGGAAAAAATTCTGCGATCACAATATAATCATCACCCAATTCTTTTTTTAATTCCTTCGCCATTTTCCTTAATAGCCCATCAGAAACATTATTGCCCCGCAGATCGATGGCCCAATTGAGATAATGTTTGGAACCTTTGGCGTGTTGAGAATCGTTTCCAGAGGTAATGACTGGGAGCGGGGCGCCCAAATTTTGCCAAACTGAGACAATGTCTGGAAGTATTTTAATGATTTGTTGATTGAGGGCAAAGATGATGGCTCCCGGTTTTTTGGAGAGACCCTGAGGTAGATCTAAGGGTCTTGCGGCCAATATCGCCTTCATGGTGTTTGGTCCCACCATGCCGTCTTGTTTCAGATCTAAAACTCTCTGAAATTGTCGAACGGCCCTTTGGGTTTGGGGACTGTATCGACCGCGAGCATTGTGGTTGTCATCAGAAATGATAAAGCCAAGGTTTCTCAATCGATCTTGGAGGAAGGCAACCGCTGCGGGGTTATTGCAATTCTCCTTTAAAATCTGCTTTCCTGAAAGGATGTTCGCAATTGGAGAATAGGGATCAGGAGGGAGGAGCTCGGAGAGCAAGGCCTCTACCTCAGGTAGGCTTAAGCGAATGCCGTGGTTGTTTAAAAACAGGCGAAACTCCTCAGAGAATTCAAGGTGCGGTGAATTGGATTGGAGCTGTTGGGATAATAAGGAAAATAGACCGCCGGTAGAGGATATGGAGTTTGGGTCCGGTTCCATGGCCTTGGCGGATAGTTTAGGAACAATTGAAAAGGTATTCATGGGTTAAAATTTAATTCATTCTAAATAAACTCGTTGAATTTACCTCAAGCATGTCTCTCGCTGAATCAGGGCATTGGTAAAATCGCATAAAGCTCCGACGGTATTTAAACAGGGAATATGAGTAGCCTGGTCAAAGTTGATTTTATACCGTTGTTCTAGAAAAAGGATCATCTCAACCACGTCTAAGGATTCCAGGCCCAGATCCTTTTTGAAATCAGTCAAATCCGAAAAATTTTTCAATGGATTCGGGAGAATTATTTGTTTTTGTTGTAAAAAATGAAATATCGTTTTCTTAATCGTGGGTTTTGGTGCAGCCGGTATCAGTATTTTTCGCCAATTCAGCATGGCTACACCCTGACCGTAGCGCTTTGAGTGGCCGCCAGGTTGGCCATGGCTTTCTCGAGTCCTTGCCGTTCTATTTCCCGGTTTCTCTCCATCTCATCGGCCTGGCCCTTCAATCTCTCATATTGGCCCTTGGCCATTTCGGCCTCTTTGCCCGCTACTAAGGATTCTTGTTGTGCGTTCTCTGCCTTGATGTTGAAGGGGTTCAAGGATTGGGCCAAGGTCGACAAGATGGTAGCGATGAAGGGGCCGGCGACAGGGATGAAATTCGACGCCATAGATGCCATTTTCATGAAAAGCCCGAACAGTGCTGCACGTAATTTATTTTTATTTTGGTCTTTTAATTCGCCGATTTGAGTATTGAGAGCATTTTCGATTTTATAGTGTTGCTGTGTGGCCTTATTTTTTATGGACCGTTGAGTTTCCCGTGAATTTTTATCGATTAAGTCTTCTAACTGCTCAAAGTTGATGGCCGGATCGCCTTGAATGGGTTGGGTAATCATCTGACACCTCTATGGTTGAGTGATGGTTTTAAAAGAATCCTGAACGGTATCTAAAATTTCTATGATCTTTTGGTTTTCTTCGTGCTGGTCGCTCTGGTAAGTTTTTAATTGTTCCATATCGTCTTGCAGCAATTTTTTGATACTCGCGATGGCATTTTGTAGTTCCTTTTCATTTATTTGTAAGCCGGTGAGACGCCCGCTGGTCTTGGCTTGTTGAAGCATTTCTAAAGAATTGCCTAATTCTAGTTTCAATACGCCACCGGTCATTTTTGAGAGCGGCTTCAGTAACAGGTCAAATACCTTAAAGACCGACTTGAGAATCGAGATACAGCCATTGCCTCCGGCTTTTTTAAGTTGTTCGTTGATATTGTCTAATTGCTCTTGCCGTTTGTCTTGAATCTTTTCGGAGTGACTGCGGATCCTTGACGAACTGGCCTTGATCCCTTCTCGGTCGCCTTGTGCCGCCTCTGCCATCAGATGTGTGAGCAAGGCATCTGCATCGATATTTTGATTCAGATTCAATACGTTCATAGAAATTTCTAACCTCGAATATTGCTCACCACCGTGTTCAGGGTTTCGGCCTCTTTGCGAAAGAGATTACTGACCGATTCAAAGGCGGTTTTTCTTTGGTTGGTGAGTGATTGTAATTTTAGGCCCATCAATTCACTTTGTTCATTGACCGAATCTAGCTTGGTATCTAAGAGACTAATCTTCTTTTCTAAGGACTCTTTGCGGACATAACGGCCATCGTGTTCATGTCGGCTATCTAATGGTGAAGTCTCGATTTGAATCTTGACCATGTCCTCGGCATTTTCGGCGAACTCGTCACCGATAAAAGTCACTTCACGATCTAGAAAAGATTCCTCACCGGCTTCTATTTTGACCCAGTCCTTCTGTTTGTCGAATTCAAAGGTCTGACGGGTTTGCATCTGTTGGAACTTCTCAATTTCTTTTCGGTAAGACTTTTTCACCTGATTCGCCACCTTCATCTGTTTGCCCAGGTGCTTCAATTGGTTGTCATAGTCCTGTACCAAGAGAATCTGGATGGAGGTCATCAGATCTAGGCCGGCCAACATGCCGCCCCCTTCGAGACCGTTTTGAGATATGCTCTGGTGGGTATTTAGAGAGATCATATTTACCTCCGGGTTTAACCGCGTATGTTTTGGATGATGTTTTGGGCCACCGAATTGGCAGAGGCCATTAAATTACTGAGTAAATTCAGCAAATTCTTACGCTGATCCACTAAGGACTGAATCTGAATCATGGTCAGTTCATTGTTGGAATTCATTTCTTTTAATTGTTCATCTCGCAAATATATTCCGCTCTTAATGGCCTCATCAAATTGCTCCTTGGTGATGCGGTAGCTGGTGACCTTACCATCGCTGTCGGTGGAGGGGATGGCGTCGCCGCTAATGCCTAATAGAATAGCATCTTCAGGGCTCACATCGATGTATTGATTTCCGTTCACCTTGATGACCTTCTTGCCCTGCTCCATCTGGTAGAGGCTTTCGATTTCCTTGCGAATGCCCTGCTTTTGCACCAGCTCTTGTTCCATCTTATAAGAGATATCCGAGAGTTGTTGGTTCATGTCTTCGAGCAGGCCGGCACCGACTAATTGCTCGAACTCACGGCCGTCGATGGCCGAATCGGTGGCCACTCCCGCGGGATCTTGGATCTTTAGGTTTGTGATGGACTGTGCTTGCATCATTGGGCTCCTTTAAACGGATATGCCTTGCATGAACTCGAGATGTTTGGGGTTAAAGGTGGTGGAATTTTCTTTGGCTCGAACCCGGTTACTCTCACGAAGCCGTTGCTTGGCGGCCTCCCACTGCTCTTGAGGCACCTGTAATTTATTCAGATGCTTTTCGAATGCGCAGAAAAATTCTTCGGGGCAACATCCCAGTTTTCTCCATAGCCAGTGATTGCGGAATTTTTGATTTTCAGCTTCGAGTAATTCCAGGCTCGTTTCGATGGGATCAGTCTGGGATGTCTTCAGGTTCATGGGGTTCCTCGCTAGAGTTCAGATATTACAAGAACGGTGCCAAGAATTGTGAAAGGCTCATTAAAAAAACTATAAAAATAACAATAAGTTATAACAATAACCGTGGGGAGGTTCTTCCTGGCAGCGTCCTGCGACCGAATATCGAATCCGTAGGAGCCGAATGCCGACCAAAAAAACGGGAGGAGTCGTGAGGACACCTCCCGCTGGACGGGTTTCGGTTACAGGACAAAGGCTAGCCGGCCACCACCACCGTTTCGGCCTCGAAGGGGTAATGAATGGAACCCACTGGGTTTAAGACCACCTTGGGATCGAGTTCTTGAAAAGAAAGCACCGGTACATGAGGGAGTTCGCTTTCGATCACTTTGCGAACATAGCGTCGCAGTTCGAGTTGGGTCAAAATGACAGGGCGTTGCCCTGGACTAACCGCAAGACTGGCAACACAATAGCGAAAGGTCTTGGCCAAGGTTTGCATACGGCTGGGAGGTAAGACCAGAAAACATTCATTGCCATTACGCCGGATCCCCTTTTTAATTTCGTCTTCGATCTCTTTTGCTAGGGTAAAGACATTTAAGCGTAACTCTTCATCGGCATATTTGAAGGTGATGGTACGCTTGAGCCCGACTCGTACTTGTTCGGTTAGGGTAACCGGGTCTTTGTCTTCGGGCGTACAGGTGGACAAGGTCTGCAAGATCAGCCGAAAATCCTTGATAGGCACGTCCTCTTCGACCAGCCGTTTTGTGATTTCAGTGAGTTTCTGAATACTCATCATTTTGGGGCATACTTCTTTGACCAGTTCAGAATAGTGCAACTCCACGCCGCTCAATAATTGATGTACCTCCTGAATACCGATGAAATCGCCTGCATGTTTTTTCAATACTCTGGCCAGATGACGTAGCAGCATCTCTTCGGGTCCGAAGGTGGGCACGCCTCTTTGGTGCAGTTCGGTCTTTTTTTGGAGGTGGAAAAGTTGTACTGGGGTGCCGTGAACGGTTTCGGTACTTTGTTCCGGGGCTTCCACTGGATCAGTTTGCTGGCGCCCACGGCCGATCAAGGCGCAATGCTCGGGAAAAATTTCTCCGTGATCCACCGGGACGTCATAAATGCGGATGTGATAGCGAAAAGTATTTTTGAGTTGAGCATTGAGAGAAACTTTGAGTTCTGGGAAAATGACGCCCACCTGATGGGTTAAATGAATCTGCAGTTTGGGGTATAACTGGCTCAGGCAATG
>JAJFLL010000059.1 GCA_021772695.1 Deltaproteobacteria bacterium | reverse complement strand
TCCTGTCAAAATGGCATCTAAAGAAGCTATGGGAAAATCTTTCGAGGGAAAATTCGGATATTTTATACTTAAGTCCTTGGGGGTGAAGCTTAGGATACCCCCTTCGTAGAGGACCACGGTGAGCTTGCCGTGGAGGCTTATTTCTTCTTCTCCCCACAGAATGGTATTTTTCAATTTTAGATGATTAAAATTTAACTCAATGGTGAGTGAACTTTGGTCCGGACTCACATGGGCATCTAATCCTAAATTTCCCGAGTTAACCTTGAAATTAGAGAGTGCCAATAATTTTTTTAGCGGAAAATTCGGCCAATGTAGGGAAAACTCTTCCAGTCCTTGAAAATTAAAATCTTTGAATCCCTCCTTTTTCAGATTTAGTTTTAGCATGGGGACATTCAGGTTTGCCTTCAGACTGGCTGCAGCGCCGTGGCAGACGGCTCCCGTTGAAGCCGAGAAATAGTCCGGGCTGTCCTTGGCATTCTGAAAAATCAGTCCACTCAAAATCAGACGATCCAAATGGTCGATGATCCCGGACATGGGCCCACTAGTGGTAGAAGGGGATGCTGTGTTTCCCGGTAGGAATTTTTCCAATAAGGTGATTACGGAGTTTTGCGAAACGGATTTGATCCGTCCACTTGGAAACAGATTTCCAATGGGGCTTGAGAGTATTTCTTCGGTGATGTCTTTGATGGCTCCGATAAAACAGGGAGCGGTGACTCCCACCCGTCCTGCATCGTCGGTGACCACACCGTTCAGAGGTTGGGAAAAAATCCATACGCTTGCAGCAAAACCATTGAGCGCGACCGGCTGAGGCACAGAAATTCGGCGATCTCTGGCTTGCATGCCTAGACAAAGACTCGCCCCATCGGCAAGGGTGAGGCCATAGGCCGAATCAGACAGGTCTACTTCCGTTTCAGAAAAACCCGCAGTAATTTGCCAGTCGCTCTCACCGAGGATTTTTGGAAGCAATTGTTTTAGGCGATCGGTCGACCAAGTTCCCAGGAGGTCTTGCCAGGCCTGCTCTTGCAGATGTAAAAAAGCGTCGTTTAATTTTTGCGGTTGGATTTCTAGAGATTGCGGGTGGGCGAGGGGGTCCCTTACAGTTGTGCCCTGAAGTCCCTGCCCCTGCCCCGGTTTCATCGGTACCGGACTGGTCATGTGCCCCCTGTGTCCTTTTCATAAGGATATTCCCGGTTATCGCACCGACCTGGGGAAGGTTGCGAGGGGTTATGGGATAAAAAACTGAGGAAAATCGTACAATTACTTGTGCGATCGAGCCCAGGCCCTTTATCGGTGGATCCAACTTCCTGCTAAACGGTATGATGGCCGTTATGATGAATTCACTGCGTAGCAAAACGCTCCTCGGCACCTTTTCATCCCGATCCACCCACATGGTTGGGAACGGCTTTCACGTTCGAAACATGTTTCCCTCCAACAATTTGGGCCAACGCTTAAGCCCTTTTATACTCCTCGATTTGGCGGGTCCCACTTTTTATCCTGGTACCGATACTCCGCGTGGAGTGGGAGAGCACCCACACCGTGGCTTTGAAACGGTGACCTTGGTGTATCAAGGCAAGGTTTCTCACCGGGACTCCGGGGGAAATGCCGGCCTCATTGGTCCAGGCGATGTGCAATGGATGACCGCCGCCTCGGGAGTGGTTCATGAAGAAAAACATGAGCGAGAATTTGCCAAGGAGGGCGGCACGCTTCAGATGGCCCAACTCTGGGTGAATCTGCCGAAGAAAGATAAGATGTCGCCTCCCAGTTATCAAGATATCGGCGCCAGACAAATTCCTAGTGTTGCCGTGGACGGTGGAGAGGTGCGAGTTATTGCCGGCGAGTATGGTGATACCCGTGGTCCTGCCAAGACGTTTACGCCGGTTAATTTTTGGGATGTGCGCCTTTCCGGTGGCCACGAGATAGATTTGAAAGTACCGGCAGGGCAAAATACAGGGGTCGTCGTATTTGAGGGCAGGGCGAGTGTGAATGGCTCCGATGAAATCCAAGATGCCCAGATGGTTTGGCTCGATACCAACGGAGAACTCGTCTCCATCAAGGCTGTAGAAGATTCGAAGTTGCTTTTGCTAAGCGGCACCCCCTTGGATGAGCCCATTGCCTCCCATGGTCCCTTCGTCATGAATACGGAAGCAGAAATTCATCAGGCCATTAAAGACTATCAGAGCGGGAAGATGGGTCATTTGGACTGAGGTCGAGGAGGCAGTAGATCATGAAGGAGCAGACTAAAATAACGTGAAGGCGTGAATTATAATTTCGTGGCTCCTATGGTTCAGGAAGTCTTGACGGCGATTTATCGCTGGGGATTTGGTGATGATGCCCCTATACACCGAAAATGAAAGGACCCAATTCGAAGATTTGATGCAATGCTATCGGCACCGGGGCAAAAAATTGTGGGGATTACTTCCCCCGGAAAAATAAAAAATTTCAAGGGTCTGGAGTGGTGTTCCTAGGGAACGCATGGAACCTTTAGTTGGCCACCCCGTCGAATATTCCACGATGACATCGGTCTTGTCTGGTAATCCTTTCAATCTTAATTCTTGGGAAAATTATTCAATTAAAGTACTTAGGGTGAAATGGAAAAATTAAATCCTTTTAAGCAACGCTTGGGTAAATTATTAAAGTTGGAACCTTCAGGGGTATTATTTTCTACCGAATTAATTCGAAACCGTAGTCGTTTATTGTGGTTGGTGCTGCTCGCGGGTTTTCTGGGAGGTTTGGTGGGGTGGGCCTTTATGAGCTTGCTTCATTTATTTGAATATTTTTTAGGACCCGAACATTGGAACCCTCTTTATCACCTTGGAATTCTCATTTTAGTTGGCATTACTATTAGTCTGTTGGAAAAATATTTAGGAGATACCGGCAATGTTGAATTATTGGTAGATAATATTCATTTAGAAGGAGGTCCAAAGGGCATCAAGAATCTTAGGGCTTTGATTCCAATTTCATTATTGAGCATCGGGGCCGGAGGTGCCTTGGGGCCTGAAGCGCCTTTAGTTCAAACCAGTGGAACCTTGGCTTCCAATTTAGGATTACGTTTTGGTATTAAGCCTAAAGAAATTCGCATAGTCGCCATAACCGGAATGGCTTCAGCTTTTACGGTTCTTTTTGGTGCTCCTTTAGGTGGCGCCATATTTGCCCTCGAAATATTACATCGGAGGGGCATCGAATATTATGAAGCTTTAATGCCTGGAGTGTTGGGAGCTTTATTGGGCTACCTGGCCTATCTAGGTCTGACCGGATTGGGCCTGGCCCCTATTTGGGATTTTCCAGCTTTGACTGGGTTTCATCGGGGAGATTTATTTTGGGCATTCTTGGCGGGTATTGGCGGCACTCTTGCGGGCATGCTCTTTGTGGTATGTAATTTATTCTGGCAAAATATTTTTAAACGATTTCCCGCGGTTTCCCGTCCGATTTTAGGAGGACTAGGCTTGGGCCTATTGGCCCTATGGTCGCCCTATGTGCTGACCTTTGGAGAGATGCAGATTAATACCCTCATTGTTTCAGGCGCAACGATTTGGTTTTTTCTAAGCGCTGCAGCGGCAAAGATGCTGGGGTCAACTTTGACCTTGGCTGGCAGATGGCGCGGTGGCTTTATCATTCCATTATTTTTGATCGGCGCCTCCTGTGCCTTGGCGTCTCATGCTTTGGTCCCTCAGGCCAATCTAGGCCTTTGGGTTATGGCCTGGATGGTGGCTACAAATGTGGCCGTTACAAAAACTCCCTTGGGATCTACCTTAGTGGTTAGCGAAATGGCGGGTCTACAAGTTTTTCCTACTACTTTGATTGCGGCCTTGACTGCTTTACTACTTTCAGCGCGATTTGGGATGATTCAAAGTCAGAGGTCCCGGCATGAGAATCTCGCAGAATAATTTAGTTGCCTACTGCTATTGAAACAAAACCTTTTATTCCTTAAATTCGAGAAATTAAGGAATAAAGATATCTAAATTTAGGATGGTTTCTTCAGTGATGATTATATCAATATTTTGAGTAGATTGATCGCAGGTCGAAGCCATGACTTGATACTCAGAGGTGGTTTTGTCGAAAGATTGACATGGTAATAATTTTCACTGAGTACATCCACCGAATCTACATTGATGTTGCGGCTATTCCCTGCAACAGGGAATGCAGTATTTGGATTGAGTAGAACTTTGATCTAATTTCCTGAAGCTACAATGGTCCCTAGCGATGTTAGGGACCATTGTAGAAAGATTCAGGGAGTTTATTACAACTATTCCGTTTTGCTACCTACCGTCGGGCTCTTTTGTTTTTCTTCAGCTTGCAAGTTGGCCATCACTTGTCGCACCAAGGTGGTCTCGCCGGAATAGTCTAGCACCACACTTCCCAGTCCCGTTAAGCCAGCGGGAATGGTTTGGCTAAAGGCTATGCCCGACATGATGGTTCCACTGACTTTAATGGCCGCGTAGGGGGTTTTTTGCAAAGCGGTGAGGGCGAGAGGTAAGACGAATATTTTGTATTGGGGCGGTGATAAAACCGCTCTTGCCGTAGTGCGTAACTTATCGACGGTCGTAGACTGTTTATATTCGTCCACCTTCACCAATTCCTTTTCAGTTTTATAGTCCTTATTGTCTTCCAGATTTTCTACCTCATGGCCCACATGGTTGAATAAATTCAATCCATCCATTTCGGCGCGGACGACGCTAGTGAATCCGACAAAACTCACCAACAGAACAGCGATGGTTATAAATCGTTTCAACATATTTGCCTCCAGATTGAAGCTTCGTGAGGGCGTCTCCCCTTTTCCGAGAAATCTTTCCAAAACAAAGCTTGGGTT
>JAJFLL010000058.1 GCA_021772695.1 Deltaproteobacteria bacterium | reverse complement strand
TATCATGATGTGGATCCCGGAGAACTCGGAATGACTCTAAGGGTAGTCAACCGAGAGGCCGAAACATTTATGGATTTTCAGGTGAGCCGGGTCGATGTTGAGGATTGCTTGGATGAGGTAACATGTCCCGAAAATCATTTTGTAGCGCGGTTCAAAACAGTTTACCCATTTCCTACCACCGAAAAGGGCAAACATATTATGGAATTTTGGATCAGTCCGCCCAATCACGAAGCGGCAAGTTATAATACGGTACAAGCCTGCCCTGAATCCATTACAGCCGATATTAGACAGGTCGGGCATTTTTCCTACCAGATGGTTCAAATAGGAACCAATACCTACTGTCACCCGCCCCAATGGGCTCAGGTCTGGACCCAGTTCCATTCCTGGGATAATCCCCCCCAAGAAAAAGCGATACCCCCCTGTCAATTTCTAACTAAGTCTCACACGGTTCAGGCTCTTAAAACCAAGCCATGACCCGATCCCCTTTGACTCTCGTTCCCCTGGCAGGTAATCGTCAATTGCTATGGAAAAGCCATCCTGCTTGATTTTTCGCCAGGAACAATGGGTGCCACAAGAGCTCCACCAAGTCTTTGCCTTTTTCGAACGTCCAGAAAACCTCAGTCGACTCACCCCACCCTGGCTCCATTTTAAGATTCTTTCCGCTTCGCCCGTCCCCATGCAGCAGGGAACCGAAATCGAATATCAAATCAAAGTTCGTGGATTGCGCTTTCGTTGGCGCTCGGTCATTTCCGATTACGCCCCACCCTACCACTTTACCGACACACAAATGACGGGGCCTTATCGCACATGGGTCCATACCCACAGCTTCACCAAACAAAACGGAGGTACCCTCATTCAAGATGAAGTGAGGTACAGTCTTCCGTTGGGGATTTTAGGAAGGATCGTTAATCGACTTTGGGTCAAAGCCGATTTGGCAAGAATCTTTGGTTACCGCAGGGAACAGATCTCTAGTTTTTTCCCAACCCCGGCAAAGTCACAGGCAACAGTTAAATAGCCGGAAGGAATAAATTTTTTCGGGTAAAAACATCTCATTACTTTTTACCGTTGGCTCATGCGCACCCGCCAAAAGGTCATGAGGCCTAGCAATAAGACGAGTCCAAGGGCACTATGGGTGACTCGGCCGGTCTGGAGAGAACAACCACCACCGCCGTTGTCAGTAGTGGTGATGGTAATGTTTAAGGTATCGGTGGGATTGGTATTCTGACCAGTGGTCGTCAACTGAATGGGCAACACGAAGGAAGTATTTCCAGTTTCGATGGTTAGGTTAAAGGGTAGGCTCTCGCCCACATTGACATCACCCACAGGGCAAGAAATCGCAGAACCCGCTTGGGCACAGGCCAAGCCGTTCACATTTCCCGAAATCAAATTCAAACCCTGTGGCAAGGTGGCCACCACTTCGACGCCGGGAGCAAAGTCCGGTCCGTTATTGCTAATGGATCCGTCCAAGGAAGCCGTGTTGCTAAAGAAGATCTGTGATTTTAGATTATTATTGTCCAATCGAATCACTATATCGACAAGGCCGTTCTCAACGGCCCCAATATCACATCGGGGCGTACCCCCGGCAGGCCCTCCCAAGGGACGAAGGACTTGCCGCTGGTCCATGTCCAGAATTTGATTGCTTGCATCCAAACAACCATTGGGATCTCCCGCATCGACCGCAGGGCTGCCCAAGAGTAAACCGTGGGTTTGGGTAATGGGGTCAGCAAGGCTGCCATTGGCTCCCAAGGGGCCTAAGAGAGGGTCTTGTCCGGTGATATCTTGCGGGTCGAGCCCACTGCATCCCACCGGATCTGCAACTAAATTAAAACCGTTGGAAACCACATTGCCCAAGAGAATACTGCAGTCCGGATCGCTACCCGTATTGCCAGCCAGGGTATTGTTGCCAATGAGGGTATTTCTTAGCGTGAGGGTGCTGTTATTGGCATTGAGATCGGCAAAGAGCCCTCCGCCGCTCCCGCCCATATTTCCGGTATTGGCGGTGTTTTGAGCGAGGGTCACATTATTGAGTTCGGCAATCACCTGGCCCGTATCGTCGGAAAGATAGATCCCACCCCCACTACCGCTAGCTTCGTTGCCGCTGAAGGTCACATTGGTGGCTGTAAAGGTGCCAGGACCATTGGGGCGAAAAAAAATGCCCCCGCCTGGAGCATTATTACTGCCGGTATTTAGGTTATTCGAAAAGGTGGAATCGGAGACCTCAACCCCTGCACAATCAGCGCTGACCCCCCCGTTGTCGAAATTATTGTCGAATAGGGACTCGACGATAGAAAGTTGAGTCGTATTTTCACAGTTTATGGCGAGGATATTTTGGCTAAAGACCATTTGAAAAAGACTTAAATTTGCGTCGGTCGTTTGAATGGCGTTCTTATTCGCTCCCACTAAACTCATGCCCGAGAGTTGAGAGCCACTGATGGCATTGAAGAAAAAAACAGCATCAAAAATGCCCGTATCAATGGTCAACAAATCAGGTCCCGGACCTTCAATGGTAATTCCGCCTAGGGCGACAAACTGGTCGTCGACCATGTTAATGGTTCGGGGAGTATTAAAAAAATTGGGGTCAAAAAAGATTCGGTCCCCATCAGTCGCGGCCGCCATGGCATCGCGCAGTCGACAGGGGCCGCCGGGATCACAAACCGTATCGCACTGCATGGCAATACCCGTCATGGTATCGTTGGCATTCTCCACACAGAAATCTGCCGCTTGAGCAGATACCACTGCAAGAAAAACAGGCAAAACCATCGCAAGATTTATGGTACGTTTAGAAAGGATATTCATGACAACTCCCGTAGTTTTCTAATGGGTCTTTGGAGTGGAGGCTAATCATCACCAAAAGCAAGGTTG
>JAJFLL010000057.1 GCA_021772695.1 Deltaproteobacteria bacterium | reverse complement strand
CTCTGGCCGAGGTGGGCATCCGGGCACATATACATCAACGGGTATAATCTTATCGACGCCCTTAACCACTGAATAGGCCAATTGAAACAAGCCTCCGCAATTGGCACAGCTGCCCATGGAGATCACGTATTTGGGTTCAGGCATTTGTTCGTAAAGCAACTTGGTCCGCAAAGCCATTTTGTAGGTCAGGGTTCCTGCCACAATCATCAAATCTGATTGGCGTGGAGTCGCACGAAATACCGCGCCGAAGCGATCGAGGTCTGATCGAGGCCCACCGGTTTGCATCAGCTCAATACCACAGCAAGCCAATCCAAAGAGCAAATACCAGATGGATGACGCCCGAGCCCAATTCAACACATCATCCACCTTAGTGGTAATGATATTGTTGGGTAGTTGTCCTTTCAAGGTCAATTGCATGACGACACACTCCTCAATTTAAAGTGCGGTGGCCTCTTCCGGGGTACGACGGGTATCTTCGGTGACCACCACCTCTTTAAACCAATTTAGATCCCCTTTCTTCCAGACGTAAATCAAACCCACAAATAGGATTAACGCAAAGACCATGATTTCAATAAAGGCGATCATGCCTTTGCCTTCAGCGATCCAATTCTTAAACACCGTTGCCACCGGATAAACAAAGGCAATTTCCACATCAAAGATGACAAAAATGATCGCCACTAAATAATACCGCAGATTGTAATTGATCCATGCGTTGTCGACGGGGATCTCACCACATTCGTAGATCAAACCCTTTTCTAAGGTGGGAAAACGCGGCTGAATCAAACGGCTGACAAATAGAGAAACACCGACAAAACCACCGCCGACCAAAACGAAAACTAAGATGTTGGCAAAATTAAAAAGCATACAAATTCAAACCCTTAGAAGCGGGCCTGCTATAAGACAGGGGACATTACCCGTCAAGCATATTGGCCCATACACTCACCCTTGTAGGCTAGGCCAGCTAGATAGGGTATGCAAGGCCACGGGTGTGGTTTGATAAGTCTTTGATTATTAGATTGAAAATTAGTTCAGGTTGGATTTCACGAAGCGTTCAATAGCAAGGATGTTGTCATTGTAGAGACCTCGAAATTCCAAGGCCACGCCATTCGCATCACTGCGCCTCACGGACCCAACCACCTTAACGGGATTTTTTTGATTGGGCAGGTGAATCACTACATTCAGATCCTGCTTTTCATCAATTTTTTCGGGATCTAGGGAAAGAAATAGCCCCCCACAACTGATATTCCGGGTTTGGGCCCTTACCTGGCTACCGGATTGTTCTAACTCCACTGGGAGTTGAGCGTTCAAGCGACGAAAGATTCTTTTCTCGATAAAGTTCAATCCAGCCTCGAACATTCTGGCTTAACCCCTTTTCCGCTTTGTCTGAAGCAATCGGGAGGCTAAAAGCTGGTGGATCCCCCTCGAAATGGGATCCAAAGCGCCCCTCCCCATAAGCTAACCTCGCTTAAGGTCTCATGTTCCTAAAGTTTATCCACATAGGTGTCAACAGCATTTCCCCTACAGCTCCTAACGCAAAGCGTCGAGTCATTGAAAAATAAGGAAATGACTAATTGCGTTATTTTTCAAGAGTTTAAAAACCCCGCGAGCTTGACAGACTAGGATGAGAAAATTCATAATTCCGCTCCATGTCCCTCCAGCACTCCATCACCCGATTGAAAGATTTAGAAGGACGTCGAGTAGAAATCATCGCCTTTGGCATTTCCTACCTCGGAATCCTTAAAAACGTAGATTACGACAAGGGGACCCTGCGATTGGAAGACGGAGAAGACTTTGCAATTTTGGAAATAGAGCGAGTGGAATCCTTCAGTCTCGCTCAGGCAAGATCTTAGCCTATTGCAGCCCAATATTTGTGACTTGAATGTCCCGTTGGCGGGTAAAGTCGGCGATTTTATCCATGACCTCAGTTTCTTCGCGCTCCGAGGTTTTCACATTAGAAATAAACGATTTGGCCACATTGGTAATACTTACAGAAGACCCGCTGTGCCTGGGTTTCACCTTTACGTATAGGCGAAAATAGGCCCCCACGGTTCCAAAATCCTTACGACGGAATACCTCAACATAGTGGGAATCAGCAGTTGTGGGCTGCCAATAAGTCTCTAAAGTGAGATTGGCGGTGTCTTCTTGTTTAATAGAATAACCACGAAATAATAAGGCTTCTTTTGCAGCGCGAAAGGCCTCTTGAGGAGGGACATTGAGGTATTTCACCACGGGTTGGTTTTCCATGGTGGTACCGTAGAGAGCCGGTTTTGAACAACCCCAAACCGCCAACAAACTTAGTAAGGCCAAACAGACTCCGGGTTTGATTAAGACTCTCATGGAGACCTCCCTTTTCGGTATAGTAACACAATCACGCCAAATACAATAAGCGACAGAGAAACCCAAGATGAAGGGTTGATCCCACGGCCCACAACCACTCCATCAATGATATCCCCACGAAACCATTCATTGATGATACGAAAGGCCGAGTAAAAGATTAAGTATAGAAGAAGAATTTGACCGTCAAACCCTTTCTTTTGAGATTTGATCGCCAGAAATAAAAAAATACCAAATTCGGTGAGGGCTTCCATGATCTGGGTGGGGTACAAGGCGACCCCAGGGGGAGCCAAACTTCCAGCATTTCCAGGGAAGGTAATCGCATACCAGGCATGGGGATCACATAATCTGCCATGACAACAACCAGCAAACAGGCACCCCAAACGGCCCAAGGCATGCCCTAAGGCCACGCCGGGGATAAACACATCACTGACCTGCCAAAAATTTAATCGATAATGTTTCAGGTAAAAATAGGCCACCGGAATACAGGCCAATAAGCCTCCCAAAAAGACGAGTCCGCCTTCCCAAATTTTAAAGACATCAAGGGGGTGGGCCCAATAATGAGGCCACTCCAATAGGATAAAGGCGATGCGAGATCCAACGATGGCCGATACGATCATCCAAAAAGTCAAATCGGTTAGACGAGCCACTGAAAGCCCGTCACGCTTGGCCTGAAATCGGATCCACCCCAGAGCAGCCAAAAAACCTAGCGCCATCATCAATCCATAAGAATGGATTTTCAATCCGCTGCCGAGGGGAATTTCAAAGAGTACCGGATGCATTTTATCTCCATGGCGTAGGCCCTGAAAAAGGGCAAGGGTTTTGCCCTTCTAACGCGCCTCACCTTTTGGACCCAACGGGACTATTGAGCAAGGACTAGCTCACGGTTACAATGGATATAGAGGTAGATGAATGAAAAAAACCTTGTCCCTAACCCGAGTCTTGATCGCTGGATTTATCGCTACCTTTGCTATGACCGCCATAGGATTGGTGGGACATCATTTGGGGGCACCATTCGTGGACTGGGGTAGTTTTTTGGCATCCCATTTTGGAGGAAACCTGCTCTGGGGGTATTTTTTCTTTTTTATGGCGGGTGTTGTATTAGGCATGGCCTACGGCACCATACTAAAGGGCCGATTGCCCGGTAAGGCTTGGCAGCGCGGTCTATTTTACGGTGTTTTGTTGTGGATCGTAACCGGAGCCCTATTGGCGCCGGCCTTCAATCTAGGTTTCTTCATGGGCAGTGTGGGCATAGCCCTCGGCACCTTACTGCTTTACTGGGTCTATGGAGCTGTTTTGGGAGCGGTGTGCGATTAAGTTTAACCTTGCCTTTTTCACAGCCTCCCCTTTTAATGGAATCCAAACGAGGGAGAGCCATCCACCGGTGAAAAAAGCTACCATCATCTTATTGGTTGCCCATGGATCACGCCTGGCTGAGGCGAACGTGGAGGTCCATCGTCTTGCCGATCAATTACAGCAACGTCTTAACCATGATGTTCGAGCCTGTTTTCTAGAGGGCGGTGAACCCAATATTCCCGATGCCATTGACCAGGCCTTACAACAGGGGGCAAAAGAAATTTTGGCGCTTCCCTATTTTCTTACCCAGGGACGCCACTTCAGAGAAGATATTCCCAAGATTTTAGGTGAAAAGGCCCGCGCTTTTCCGGAAACTTCCATTAGATTGTTGGACTATGTTGGTTCCCACGAGGGAATGATGGATTTGCTGTTACAAATAATAAAGGAAAGCGGCTAATTGCCCACCCAAACTTCCTTGTCAGAATTGGGACGCAAAGGCGTCACGTAACCGTTCCAGGTTCCCGGTTGATATGGGGGTTGATAGGTGGGTTGGTTAGTAAGTTGGGGTTGAGGCGAAGTCTGCTCAGTTTTGGGGGGCTGAAACTGATAAGTGGGCCCCCCCTGATACTCACGACGACCGCGGCGCTTTACCGCTTGGACTTCATGCCGAATTTCATCCATGATCAAAACAAATTGAGCCACCTGATTAGGGGTCAACATTGTTTTAACTTCAGCAAACATCACCTCATCGCTTCGGTCCAATTGATCTTGGGTTTCTTGCAGTTTTTTTAAAGTGGACTGAACGGATTTTTCATTGCCACTATTGGTTACTTGACGCAATTGGGAGGTCAGGCCCTGAATTTCATAACGCAAACGCTGTTTTTCTTGTTTATACTTTTTCAGGACTTCGCCGAGTCGAGCCGATTGGGCCTGGTCCAAACCCAATGCGTTGGATATTCGAGTAACAATCAATTGATGCACCCGTTCCCGCGCCGATGCGGATGAATCTTGCTTGGAATTATTTTGGCCCCAAGCCACCTGTCCTAGGAAAAACACCAGGAACAAGAGGGCCCAGAATGGTCCGCGGCCAAGTCGGCTCATGTTTGCACCTTATTTTCTAAGCGCTGAATCAAAAGTTGAATTTCATGATCGTTCAAGTCATCGAGGTCGACTGGTTCTTCGATCCACTGTTCACCAGATTCTACCAGAATCTTACCTTCGATATTATTTGCAAGCCGTACCAATTGATCATGATTCAGTTCATCGATGGTTTCAAGTCCTACAAGATCTTCCTCCTCATTGGCCATATATTCTAAGGCCGCCCGCCACTGTGGAGATGGAATCGAATTCGGATCGCGATTCACCCTTGAAACTCCGATGACCAGAAAAAATAAGGCCGCAGCCACGGCTAGGGGCTTGGTCCATGCCCGCCAACCTTCCTGATGGGAGGCTGCAGGGAGTAGGGAACGTATTTTTTTGGCCTGACGCCTAAAAAAGAGTTCACCGGGATCAGAACGCTCGATGGATTTTAGGGCAGCAGCGATATGGGAATAGCTCGAATCAGAGTCTTCCAGATTAATCTGGGACATAATA